>JBNJEU010000008.1:0-53887 GCA_051746205.1 Pseudomonadota bacterium | reverse complement strand
TCAGGACAACGGCCTGATCCTGCTCGAGGATCCCGGCGAGCACCGGGGCTGGTTCGAGGCCCTGGCCCGGCGCGTCAGCGACGGCCTCGACGCCTGCGGCTTCCCCTACTGCCCCGGCAACGTCATGGCCACCAACCCCGACTGGCTCCGGACCGTGGACGGCTGGCGCGACTATTTCCGCCGCTGGACCCACGAGCCCGACCCCGAGGCGCTGATGCACGCCAGCATCTTCTTCGACATGCGCTTCACCACCGGCAGCGCGGGCGCCGAGGCGGCGGTGATGGCGCTGCGCGCCGAGATCCTGGAGTGGAGCGCCCGCAACACCCTCTTCCTGGCGGCGATGGCCGGTAACGCCCTGAAACACCAGCCGCCACTGGGCTTCTTCCGCCAGTTCGTGCTCAACCACGGCGGCGAGTACGACCACACCCTGGACATCAAGAAGGAGGGGCTCATCACCATCGTCGATCTGGCACGGGTGCGGGCCCTGGCCGCCGGGCTGCCGACGCTGGGCACGCGCGCGCGACTGGAGGCCCTGGCCCGCGACGGGCACATGAACGGCGGCGACGCTTCCGAGCTCATCGACACTTTCAACCTGCTGGGCAACCTCCGGATCCGGCACCAGACCGATTGCCTGCGCGCCGGACGCGAGCCGAACAACCACCTGGATCCGGAGGAATTGTCGCGGCTGGAACGCCAGCACCTGAAAGACGCCTTCCGGGTGATCCAGACCCATCAGGCGGGGCTGGCCCAGCGGTATCAGGCGGGACGGTTCGGTTGAGGATGCAAAGGGGACGGGTCCGTTTACCCCCGGGGGCGCGGTGGGCCGCCGCCGGGACCTTTCGCGGCGCACCGAGCAGCGCAGGCCGGGAAGGGGCGAAGAGCGAGCGCGGTCCGAGCGAAGCGAGTTCGCGAGCGGCCCCTTCCCGGGCGAGCAGCGCAGGGCACCCGAAGGGTGCGTCGCACGTCCCGGCGGCGGCCCACCGCGCCCCCGGGGGTAAACGGACCCGCCCCCTTTGCTGAGCACGATGCCGGGTCTGGACTGGAAGCGGCGGCGCGCACTGGCACGAACCTCCGAGGGGCCACTGCACGACTATCTCGCGACGCCGCCGCCGTCGAGGCGGCGGGACTGCCGGGAGACGGATTTCGTGGCGCTGGACCTGGAGACCTCGGGAATCGACGCCGAAGCGGACGACATCCTCAGCGTCGGGCTGGTACATCTGCGCGGGGACCGGCTGGATCTGGCCAGCCACAGGCACTGGCTGGTACGGCCCCGCTCCCGGCTGCGCGAGGAGAGCGTGGTGGTCCACGGGCTCACCGATGACGCGGTGGCCCACGGCCTTCCGCTGGCAACGGTATTGTCATGGGTGCTGAGCGAACTGGCCGGACGCGTACTGGTGGCCCACCACGCCCCGTTCGAGCGCGCCTTTCTGGATCGCGCGTGTCGCTCCGTGTACGGTGGGCCGTTCCTGGCTCCGATGGTGGACACGCAGCGGCTGGAGCAGCAACGCCGGGAGCGGCGCGGGCTGCCGCTGCGACGCGAGGATCTGCGTCTGGGCGCGGTGCGCTCGGCTTACGGGCTACCCCGCCACCGCGCCCACGACGCGCTCGCCGACGCCATCGCCGCCGGCGAAGTCTGGCTGGCCCAATGGGCGAACATGGCCGGCAACGGGCGATTACCATTGCGATCGGTATTGTCCCGACCATAATGGGTCTACTGAATTTCGAATTCCTTCAGCGATTGGGAGAACAGAGGCATGTCCGAACAGAAGGTCTATCCGGTCCCGAACGAGATCGCCGCCCAGGCGCACATCACCCGGGAAGACTATGACGCCATGTACCGGCGCTCGGTGGAGGACCCCGAGGGCTTCTGGGCCGAGCAGGCCGAAAAGTACCTGGACTGGTTCAAGCCGTGGGACAAGGTGCTGGACTGGAGCTTCGAGGGCGATGTCCACATCGAGTGGTTCAAGGGCGCGGAACTCAACGTCGCCTACAACTGCATCGACCGCCACCTGGAGAAGCGCGCCGACCAGACCGCGATCATCTGGGAAGGCGACGCTCCCGACACCGACCAGCACATCACCTACCGCGCGCTCCACGAGAACGTCAGCCGCCTGGCCAACGCCCTGAAGGCGCGCGGCGTAAAGAAGGGGGACCGGGTCTGCATCTACATGCCGATGATCCCCGAGGCCTCCTACGCCATGCTCGCCTGCGCCCGCATCGGCGCCATCCACTCGGTGGTCTTCGGCGGCTTCTCTCCGGGGGCGCTGAAGGACCGCATCCAGAACGCCGGCGCCCAGGTGGTCATCACCGCCGACGAGGGCCTGCGCGGCGGTCGTTCCGTGCCGCTGAAGGCCAACGCCGACAAGGCGGTGGTGGAGTGCCCCGATGTCCACACCGTGCTCACCGTGAAGCACACCGGCGGCGACATCGACTGGCACGACGGCCGCGACGTCTGGTACCACGAGGCCACCGAGACGACCTCCGCCGACTGCCCGTGCGAACCGATGGACGCCGAGGACCCGCTGTTCATCCTCTACACCTCCGGCTCCACCGGCACCCCCAAGGGCGTGCTGCACACCACCGGCGGCTACCTCCTTTACGCCATGATGACCACCCGCTACGTCTTCGACCTCCAGGAGGGCGACGTCTACTGGTGCACCGCCGACGTCGGCTGGATCACCGGCCACAGCTACATGATCTACGGCCCGCTGGCCAACGGCACCACCACCCTGCTGTTCGAAGGGGTGCCGAGCTACCCGGACGCCTCGCGCTTCTGGCAGGTCGTGGACAAGCACCAGGTCAACATCTTCTATACCGCCCCCACCGCCATCCGCGCCCTGATGAAAGAGGGCGACGAGCCGGTGAAGAAGGCCTCGCGCAAGAGCCTGCGGATCCTGGGAACCGTCGGCGAGCCCATCAACCCCGAGGCGTGGGAGTGGTACTACCACGTGGTCGGCGACGGTCGCTGCCCGGTGGTGGACACCTGGTGGCAGACCGAGACCGGCGGCCACATGATCACCCCGCTTCCCGGCGCCACCGACCTCAAGCCGGGCTCCGCCACCCAGCCGTTCTTCGGCGTGGTGCCGGAACTGCGTGACGCCCAGGGCAACGTGGTCGAGGGCGAGGGCGAAGGCGGTCTGGTCATCACCCGGCCGTGGCCGGGCCAGATGCGCACCGTGTTCGGCGACCACGAGCGCTTCAAGAAGACCTACTTCTCCACCTACCCCGGCTGCTACTTCTCCGAGGACGGTGCCCGCCGCGACGCCGACGGCGATTTCTGGATCACCGGCCGCATGGACGACGTGCTCAACGTCTCCGGTCACCGCATGGGCACGGCCGAGATCGAATCGGCGCTGGTGGCCCACGACGGCGTCGCCGAGGCCGCCGTGGTCGGCTTCCCTCACGACGTGAAGGGCCAGGGGATCTACTGCTTCGTCATCCTGGTCAACGACGCCGAGCCGTCGGACGAGCTGAAGAAGGCGCTGGTGGCCCAGGTGCGCAGCGAGATCGGGCCCATCGCCAGCCCCGACGTCATCCAGTGGGCACCCGGCCTGCCGAAGACCCGTTCGGGCAAGATCATGCGCCGGATCCTGCGCAAGATCGCGGCCAATCAGCTGGATGATCTGGGCGACACCTCCACCCTGGCCGATCCGGGCGTGGTCGACCAGCTCATCGAGGGGCGGCCGAACAGCTGACCGACGGCCCCCTCTCCGTCACCCCGCCAGACCCAGGCTGTTCTCCCGGACCACCCGGATCCGGTCGCGGATCCGGGCCGCTTCCTCGAAATCGAGGTTCTGGGCCTTGTCGAGCATCTCCTTCTCCAGCTCTTCAAGCTTTTTCTTCAGCTCACCCGGGGGCAGCGCCTGGTACTCGGCCACCTCGTCGGCCACCTGGGCATACCGCTCAGCGGCGGCGTTGGGAGCGCCGGCGTAACCGGTCTCCATGACGTCGGCGACTTTTTTCTCGATCCCCTTCGGGGTGATGCCGTGGGCCTCGTTGTGGGCGATCTGTTTCTCCCGGCGCCGTTCGGTCTCGTCGATGGCGCGGCGCATGGAGTTGGTGACGCTGTCGGCATACAGGATCACCCGGCCCTCGACGTTCCGGGCGGCGCGACCGATGGTCTGGATCAGCGAACGGTCGGAGCGCAGGAAGCCCTCCTTGTCGGCGTCCAGGATCGCCACCAGCGCCACCTCGGGGATGTCGAGGCCTTCGCGCAGCAGATTGATCCCCACCAGCACGTCGAAGGCGCCGAGACGCAGGTCACGAATGATCTCCATGCGCTCGACGGTATCGATGTCGGAGTGCATGTAGCGCACCCGCACCCCGTGCTCGGCCAGGTAGTCGGTGAGGTCCTCGGCCATCTTCTTGGTCAGGGTGGTGACCAGGCAGCGCTGACCCTTCTCGGACAGGGTATGCGCCTCGGACAGGAGATCATCCACCTGGGTAGCGACGGGCCGCATGTCGATGGTCGGGTCCACCAGGCCGGTGGGCCGCACCACCTGCTCCACCACCTGGCCGGCGTGCTCGGCCTCGTACGGTCCCGGGGTCGCGGAGACAAAGATGGACTGCGGACAGAGGCGCTCGAACTCGTCGAACTTCAGCGGCCGGTTGTCCAGCGCCGAGGGCAGACGAAAGCCGTACTCCACCAGGTTCTCCTTGCGCGCCCGGTCGCCCCGATACATGCCGCCGATCTGCGGGATGGTGACGTGGGACTCGTCGAGGAAGACCACGGCGTTGCGCGGCAGATAATCCATCAGCGTTGGCGGCGGGTCCCCCGGCCCGCGTCCGGAGAGGTAGCGTGAATAGTTCTCGATTCCGGAGCAGTACCCCAGCTCCAGCATCATCTCGATGTCGAACTTCGTGCGCTGCTCCAGCCGCTGCGCCTCCACCAGCTTGTTGTTCTGGTAAAGCTGCTCCAGCCGCTCGGCCAGTTCCACCTTGATCTTCTCGATGGCCTCCAGCAGCTTCTCGCGCGGCGTGACGTAATGGGTCTTCGGATAGATGGTCAACCGGGGGACCCGGCGCAGCACCTCGCCGGTGAGCGGGTCGAAGTAGCCCAGGCTTTCGACCTCGTCGTCGAACAGCTCGATGCGCACCGCCTCCGCCTCGGCGTCGGCCGGGTAGACGTCGATGACCTCGCCGCGCACCCGGTAGGTGGCGCGCTTGAGTTCGGTGTCGTTGCGGCTGTACTGCAACTCCGCGAGCCGCCGCAGGATGTCGTTGCGATCCACCACGTCGCCACGCTCCAGGTGGAGCAGCATCTTCATGTACGACTGCGGATCGCCCAGGCCGTAGATGGCCGAGACCGTGGCGATGATGATGGTGTCGCTGCGCTCCATCACCGCCTTGGTGGCGGAGAGCCGCATCTGCTCGATGTGGTCGTTGATGGAGGCGTCCTTCTCGATGAAGGTGTCGGTGGAGGGGACGTACGCCTCCGGCTGGTAGTAGTCGTAGTAGGAGACGAAGTACTCCACCGCGTTGCGCGGGAAGAACTCCTTGAACTCGCCATAGAGCTGCGCCGCCAGGGTCTTGTTCGGCGCCATGATCAGTGTCGGCCGCTGCACCCGCTGGATGACGTTGGCCATGGAGAAGGTCTTGCCGGAGCCGGTGACCCCGAGCAGGGTCTGGTACATCAGGCCGTCGTCGAGGCCGCCCACCAGCCCCTCGATGGCGGTGGGCTGGTCGCCGGCGGGCTGGTACTGGGTGTGCAGTTCAAAGTCGCGCTGCTGCATGGTCTCCCTCGCCTCGTGTCGACCCTCAAGGGTAACACCTTGCGGGATCGGTTTTCGCCGTCTCTTCCGCCGGGCCGGGGTGGCGATCGCGACGGCCGGGACCGTCGGCCGCACGGATGCGGCCGTCGAGCGTACAGGGATGTATTCACAGCGTGTCCCGGCGGACGCGATCGCCACCCCGGCCCGGCGGAAGAGACGGCGAAAACGCCACGGGGATTCAGAAATCGCGCCGGTTCCAGTATATTGGAGGCGTTTGAACCACCATACACACCAACGCAACCACGGGGAGAGCCGTTGGAGATCCAGACATCCGACCGGGTGAACACCATCAAGCCCTCCGCCACGCTGGCGGTAACCGCTCGCGCCAAGGCCCTGCGCGCCGCCGGCCACGACGTGATCGGCCTCGGCGCCGGCGAGCCGGACTTCGACACCCCGGAGCACATCAAGGAGGCCGCCCAGCGCGCCATCCGCGAGGGGCAGACCAAGTACACCGCCGTGGACGGCACCCCGGAACTGAAACAGGCGGTGGTCGACAAGTTCAGCCGCGACAACGGGCTCGACTACGACATCGAGCAGGTGCTGGTCTCCTGCGGCGGCAAACAGAGCTTCTACAACCTCGTCCAGGCGCTCATCAATCCCGGTGACGAGGTGGTCATCCCGGCCCCCTACTGGGTCTCCTACCCCGACATTGTCCGTCTGGCGGGCGGCGATCCGGTGATCGTGGAGACCGAACTGGATCGGGACTTCAAGATGAGTCCGGAGCAGCTCGACGCGGCCATCGGTCCCGGGACCCGACTGGTGGTACTCAACAGCCCCTCCAATCCCACCGGGGTGACCTACAGCCGCGCCGAGCTGGCGGCCCTGGGCGAGGTGCTGCTGCGCCATCCCCATGTCGTGGTGGCCAGCGACGACATCTACGAGCACATCATCTGGGGCGGCGAACCCTTCGCCAACATCGTCAACGCCTGCCCCGAGCTACAGGACCGGGCGGTGGTGCTCAACGGGGTCTCCAAGGCGTACGCCATGACCGGCTGGCGCATCGGCTACGCCGCCGGGCCGAAGCCGCTCATCGCCGCGATGAAGACCATCCAGTCCCAGAGCACCTCCAATCCCGCGTCCATCTCCCAGGCCGCCGCCACCGCCGCCCTGGAGGGGGACCAGTCGTGCATCGACACCATGGTCGCCGCCTTCCGGCGCCGCCACGACTTCGTCATCGAGGGGCTGGCGAAGCTTCCCGGTGTACGCGGCCTGCCGGGTCAGGGGGCCTTCTATTCGTTCCCCGACATGAGCGAGGCCATCGCCGCCGGGGGCCACGCGGACGACGTGGCCTTCGCCGAACACCTGCTGGAGAGCGCCGGCGTCGCGCTGGTACCGGGCTCCGCCTTCGGCGCGCCGGGCTGCATGCGACTCTCGTTCGCCACCAGCCTCGAGAATCTGGAACGGGCCATGGAGCGGCTCGAGCGGGCTCTGAAAGCCTGATCCCGATCCCGACGGGGTCTTTTGCCGGCCAGGGAGGGCCGCACGACCATGAGAAGGGAATCCTCTGCCGGCCTCACCCTGCTCGAACTGCTCTTCGTGCTGGCCATCCTCGGCCTGCTGACCTCGGCGGGACTCCCTCGCCTCCACGGAGTCATGGACTCCCACCGCCTCGCCACCACCGCCGCCACGCTGCGCGGCCACCTCCATTACGCCCGGGCCGAGGCGGTACGCCGGGGCCACGATGTAGTGCTGTGCGGTTCGAAGGATTGCGGAACAACGGACTGGAGCGCGGGATGGCGGGTGTTCGCTGCCGGCGAAGGCAACGAGACTCCTCTGGAACACGGTGAGCCGGCGGCGCCGGACGTCAGGACCAACCGGCGGCGTCTGGCCTTCCGCTTCGATGGCACCACGCGGGCCGGCGGCACCCTGACGGTCTGCGGGAACAGCGGCAGGGGCCGCCAGCTGGTGGTCTCACGCAGTGGCCGCGTCCGGGGACGCACCGCTACTGACGCCGCCTGCGCGAAAGACTGAGCGCTAGTAACCGGCCTGCTGGTGCACCTCCGGCAGCTCGTCACGGCCCATCAGGGTCCACATCAGACGGGCCACGCTCTCGGGGGCGATCACGGTATTCCGATTGCCGGCCGCCGAGAGTTTCTCGCGCATCTCCTGACGCACCGCGCCACTGCCGGTGAGGTCGAAGATCATGTCCACGGCACTACCCTCGGCAATGATGTCGTCCAGTGTGCCACACGGGATGCCGGCCTCCTCCGCCATGCGCAGACCCTCCGTTCTGGAGGACTGCGCCACCCGCACGATGTTCACGCCGCGCTCGCGATTCTCCAGCATGCGTTCCAGAAAGACCGAGCCGACTCGGCCCAGACCGACAATGGCAATGTTGTGTTGTGGCATGAGTAACTCCCGTTGCTGTCCGTCCGGACGATATATGCCATTCAGCATCACGCAAATGAATGCCACACATCGTGATCGAAAACAATTCCTCGCGCGATTGGACTCTGTCCAGAGTGGTTCCCGGCGAAATTCCCGGCATTCGATGCACGCAGTTGTTGCCGAAACCGCTAAAATCTCCTAGCCTACACAAAATAAGTAAACAAATTGAGGAGTCACTGGCATGTTACCGCGTCCGACGATTGGCCGAAAACTCGCGTCCGGCTTCACCCTCATCACACTTGTCATCATCATCGTCGGCGTCATGGCCTGGACCACCTTCTCGACCCTTGATGAGACCCGTGACAACGCGGTGACCCTGCTGGAGCAGGACATTCTGCAAATCGAGCGTGAGGTGGACCACCTCGAGTGGAGCAACAACCTTTCCGACTCGCTGCTCTTCGGCGATGTCTTCTCCGGTGAACTCGACTACACGCAGTGCGCCTTCGGTCAGTGGTACTACAACTTCGCCGATACCGACCTCTACGACCGGTTGCCGGATTCGTACCACAAGCCCTTCGAAGCGATGGAAGCTCAGCACCGCCGGCTCCACGAGTCGGCCTCCCGGATCGTCGACATGCAGCGCGAGGATGGGTTCGACGCCGCCGCCACGGTCTACCGCGAGGAGACCCAGAGTCATCTGAACGATCTGCGCGGCTCCCTGGCGGAACTCCAGACCATTCTGGTACAGGAAAAGGATGCCGCCGTGGAAAACGCCCGCGCCGAGGCAACGTCGGGGCGTGTCTTCGTCACCGGCGGCATCATCGCCGCCGCCCTGCTGGCCGTTGTTCTGACCTTCAGCATCACGCGCGCCATCAGCACGCCCATCCAGGCCCTGCGCGCCAAGCTCGAACATCTCGGTCAGGGGCATCTGGACACGGATCCGGTGGTCGTCAAGACCCGTGACGAGATGGCCGACGCGGCCCATGCCGTCAACGAGATGGAACAGAGTTTCCGTCAACTGGTCGGTGAGGTCCGCAGTTCCGTGACCGAACTCGTTGAATCGACCGAACGCCTGGCGGTCCTCTCCCACGAGACCCTGGAAAGCGTCGAGGCGCAGCGCGGCGAGACCGATCAGGTGGCCACCGCCACCACCGAGATGGCCTCTACCGCCGAGGAGATCGCGCGCAACGCCTCCGAGGCCTCGGACGCCGGGCGCAACGTGACCGAGAACGCGCGCCAGAGTTCCGGGCGAGCCAACGACACGCTCAGCGCCATCGCCAAGCTCAACGACTCCATCGATGATTCCGCCGAGCGCATCCGGGTGGTCGAGACGGAGAGCCAGGCCATCGGCACGGTGCTGGAGACCATCCAGGAGATCGCCGAACAGACCAACCTGCTGGCACTCAACGCCGCCATCGAAGCGGCGCGGGCCGGGGAATCGGGCCGCGGATTCGCCGTGGTCGCCGACGAGGTGCGCAACCTGGCGACCCGGACTCAGGATTCGACCGTGGAGATCCAGAACAAGATCGAACAGCTTCGTTCCGGTGTGGACGCCGCGGTGAAGAGCATGGAGAGCGCCACTGAGGAGGCCACCCACGGCAAGGAGCTCACCGACGAGACCACTTCGGCGCTGACCGACATCGCCGAGCGCATCGACGAAATCGAGGCGATGTTCACGCAGATCGCCACTGCAACGGAAGAGCAGACCAGCGTGGCCGAGGAGATGAGCCAGAACGTCACCCACATCAACGATCGCGCCACGACCAACGACGAAAAGGCGCGGGAGGTCGACTCGGTGGGATCGCGCCTGGCCGAACTGGCCGAAAACATCCGCAACCAGCTGAACCACTTCCGTTTCTGAACGGTACGGAGGCCTCGAACCCTCCCGGGTCTGCCATCGAATGTTGACCCGGGGCGGGCAGATGGTTAGGATACGCGCTTGACGTTAATCCCCGGTAGCTCAGTTGGTAGAGCAGGTGACTGTTAATCACCCTGTCGCTGGTTCGAGTCCGGCCCGGGGAGCCATCCAGAACGCCCAAGAAGGGCCGCCCCGACAGGTGCGGCCCTTTTTTCAGTCCGGCGGAAATCACAGGGTCCAGAAAAAAGGCCCGCTTTCGCGGGCCCTTTTGCCTACCCACCGCCCCAATCACGACGGGGCGATTGAACTCGGCTCACGCCGCGTTGTAAGCCGTGCACCAGCCATTGCCGTTGACTTCCTTGTTGCCGAAGATGGAACACGGGGCCCAATCGGCATCGGCGTCCCCGGCGTACAGCGAGCAGTTGGCGCAGTTCTGGCCGTCCTCGTAGTTGTCGTGGGACACGTCGGCCACATCGTGGCGGTAGTGCATGGCCTGGGCCTGCGGGTCATCCTCCTTCAGCTGCTCGGCGGCAAAGGCAGTGCCTCCACCGACCAGCGCAGCGACCGGAACCGCGGCCATGGCACCCAGACTGGTCTTCAGGAACTTGCGACGCGAGATATCGTTGCAATCGGACATGTTGCGACTCCCTTGATAACTGAATGAATTTCAACGTATCACAATCGTTATTATCACAGCCGCTGGCTGCGCTCTCCCTCCACGTACACACTCCACCCTAAGCCTAGTCGGGAGGATTTCAACCCCGCAATACTCATACCATGATCCCTGTCAGGAAGTTTGCGGCGCATGCGGCACGTCACCGCATCGTCCGAACAGGGCCCTCCGACCCCATCTTGTGAACCCCGGCACTTGGAGTCCCCCGGAAGCACCACCATAATAGAGGGATGAACCCATCACGCAGGAGCCTTTCGTGAACAACCACAGAGCGATTACCAAGGCCGTCTTCCCGGTCGCCGGTCTGGGCACCCGTTTTCTGCCCGCCACCAAGGCCAACCCGAAGGAGATGCTGCCGGTGGTCGACAAGCCACTGATCCAGTACGCCGTGGAAGAGGCGCTGGCCGCCGGCATCACCGAACTCATCTTCGTGACCTCCAGCGCCAAACGTGCCATCGAGGACCACTTCGACAAGAATTTCGAGCTGGAATACGAGCTCGAGCGCAAGGGCAAGGACGACCTGCTGGAGATGGTGCGCGGCATCGTTCCGGCCGGGGTCTCCTCGGCCTACGTGCGCCAGGCCGAACCCCTCGGCCTGGGCCACGCCGTGAACTGCGCACGGCCTCTGGTGGGCGACAACCCGTTCGCGGTGATCCTCGCCGACGACCTCATGGACGGCGAAGGCAACGCGCCCCCCCTGAAGCAGATGGTGGACGTCTACCAGTACCACGGCGGCAGCGTCCTCGGGGTCGAGGAGGTTCCGCCCGACGAGACCCACAAGTACGGCATCGTCAGTTCCACCGCAGTGGACGACCGCGTCGGCCGCGTCCACGGCATCATCGAGAAGCCGAAACCGGCGGAGGCCCCCACCAACCTCGGCGTGGTCGGTCGCTACATCCTCTCGTCACGGATCTTCGACCGCCTGGAAGCCACCGGTCGCGGCGCCGGTGGCGAGATCCAGCTCACCGACGCCATCGCCGATCTGATGGAGGAGGAGCAGGTCCTCTCGTACCGCTTCGCCGGCACGCGCTACGACTGCGGCAGCAAGCTCGGTTATCTGGAAGCCACCGTGCGCTACGCCCTGCGCCACCACGAACTCGGCGACGATTTCCGCGAATTCCTGCGCGAGATGGCCCTCTAGCGTGGCACACACCATCGCCGACCTCATGGGGCGCGTGGAGGTCAGCTTCGGCAACGGCGGCCTGCGCGCACCCGCCGATCAGTTGAGCGATGCGGTGGTCTACGCCTTCGTCCGCGCCTTCCTGGATCACCTGCGGCGCGCCGGCCACATGCGCCACGCCCGCAACGTCCTGGTAGCCGGCGATCTGCGCCCGACCACCGGCCGCATGATGCGGGCGGTGGCGGCGGCCATCGCCGACTTCGGCTCCTTCCCCCTCAACGCCGGTCGCATCCCCGCCCCGGCGCTCGCCCATTACGCCATGCGCGAACAGATGCCGGGGATCCTGGTCACCGGCAGCCATCTGCCCGCCGGCCACAACGGCCTGAAGTTCTTTCGCTCCGACGGCGAGGCCGGACGCAGCGACGAGAGCGCCATCCGTCAGGAGGCCGTCGTCCTGCCCTCGGAGCGTTTCGACGCGGAAGCCGAGATGCAGGGGGGGATCCCGCTGGGCGGTGTGAACCATGACATCGGCTACGCCTTCGATGAGCGCCTGCTGACCTTCTTCCCCGATCAGGAGCTGAAGGGGTGGCGGATCGGTGTACTGGAGCAGAGCACCACCGCCCGCGAGCACCTGGTGCGGCTGCTGGAACTGATGGGGGCGACAGTCATCCGGCTGGGCCGCAGCGAGAAATTCCTGGCCCTGGATACCGAATCGTTGCCGGCGGGGCTGGAGCAGGCGGCTCCCAAATGGGTGGCGAAGAACCGCCTGGATGCTCTGGTCTCCGCCGACGCCGATGGCGACCGCCCGCTGATGACCGACCACGAGGGGCGCTGGCTGCGCGGCGACGCCATCGGCATGCTCGCTGCTCGCTACCTGGGTGCCGACAGCGTAGTCACTCCCCACACCAGCACCTCGGCGGTGGAGTCCAGCGGCTGGTTCGGCTCCGTCTACCGCACCCGCGTGGCGAGCCCGGACCTGATCCACGGTCTGGTCCAGGCGGCCGCCGAGGGGCGCGATCGGACCGTCGTCGGCTTCGCCGCCCACGGCGGGCTCATTACCGGCCATGCCCTGCACCGTGGGCAGTACGAACTCCCGCCCCTGCCATCACGAGACGGCCTGCTGCCGATATTCGCCATCCTGCATCAGGCCGCCGAACGCCATTGCGCCATCCACGAACTGGTCGACGAGATGCCCCCGCGCTTCACCGACAGCCTCCGTCTGGACGGCTTCGGCGATGAACTGGTGAGCAACGCCATCCGCGACTTCAAGAACCAGGGCGATCAGGCGCGACTCCAGCTCACCGCGGCCCTGAACCTGGACAGCACCATCCGCCGGATCACCACCAGGGACGGGATTCGGGGCGAAGTGGAGAACGGCGACGTCATCCACCTGCGCCCCTCGGGCAACACACGCTCGCTGCGCGTCTACGTCGAGGCCGGCAGCCGCGAAGCAGCGCGGGCCCTGCGCGACCACGTGGCCGCCGCCATCCGCGCGAACTGGGACGAGAGCCCGGGCTGAGCCGTTCGACGGGTTTGCGGGCGGCGCGGCGGGGGATGGCCGTGGGGGTTCGAGACCCGGGGGCGTCGGCCGCAGGGATGCGGCCGTCGAGCCTACAGGGACGTATTCACGGCGTCCCCCGGGGCGCGAACCCCCACGGCCATCCCCCGCCGCGCCGCCCGCAAACCCGCCGAACGACGCCGAAACACCTATCGAGACGCGCCCCGCTCCAGGGCCCGCCGTCGTGAGGCCTCGGCGGACTCGCCGTCCGGCGCCGTTTCCGCCTCCGGCCATCCGGCGATCTGCCGCTGGATCAGCGCGCTCAGCGCGTCCAGATGGTCCGCCCGATCGTTGAGCGCCGGAATGTAGTGGAATTCGCCGCCACCCGCTTCCTGGAAGTACGCGCGATTCTCCTCGCCGATCTCCTCCAGGGTCTCCAGACAGTCGGCGGAGAAACCGGGGCAGATCACGTCCACGCGCCCGACACCCTCCGCGCCCCAGGCCTTCAGGGTCGCGTCGGTGTAGGGCTGGATCCATTCGGCCTTGCCGAAGCGCGACTGGAAGCTGACCCGCCAGCGCTCCGACGGCAGTCCCAGGGCCTCGGCCACCAGGCGGCCGGTCTTCAGGCAGTGGCAGAAATAGGGATCGCCGGCGTCACGGCCGGCCTTCGGGATGCCGTGGAAGGAGAGCAACAGCCGCTCGGCCTCGCCATGCTTCGCCCAGTGTTCGCGGACGCTGGTCGCCAGGGCCTCGATGTAGCCCGGGTCGTCGTGATACGAACCGACGAAGCGCAGTTCCGGCACCCAGCGCTGACGACTCAGAGCAGCGGCGACGGCGTCGAAGGTGGAGCCGGTGGTCGCCGAGGCATACTGCGGATAGAGTGGCAGCACGACGATCCGCCGGGCCCCGGCGGCATGCAGTTCCGCCAGGGCATCGGCGATGGCCGGCCGACCGTAGCGCATCCCGAGGGCAACGCTGACCGGCCCCGGCAGCGCCGCCTCCAGGCGCTCCTCGAGCCCCCGGCGCTGACGTCGGCCGATGGCCAGCAGCGGCGACCCCGCTTCGCTCCAGACCGAGGCGTACGCCGCTGCGGAGCGCTTCGGCCGGGTGCGCAGGATGATGCCGTGGAGGATCAGCCACCAGATCGGGCGCGGGATCTCCACCACCCGCGGGTCCCAGAGGAACTCGGCCAGATAGCGGCGCAGGGCCGGGGGGGTCGGGGCGTCCGGGGTCCCGAGATTGGTGATCAGGACCCCGATCCGGGGCTCTTCCCCGTGGACGTACGCCTCGCCGCGATAGCGTTGCCGACTCACTCGTCCTCCTTCAGCGCGCCCGGGCCGCAAGGCCGGTCTGCCGGGCCGGCGAGGCGGCGTAGTAGTCCGCCTTGCTGGCATTGAACTCGGTGATCAACGCCTGCATCTGGGCGTCGTCGTACTCGCGCAGACCGCTGACCACGAGCTTCTTGGTGCCGGCGCCGATGGCCCGACCGTTGGCGGTAATGGAGAAGTCCAGCAGCACATTGCCACGCTTTCCGGCGACCTCCATGCGCGAATCGGTCATGGACATCTCCAGCCCCGTGGTCGGTTCCTCGTCCAGCTCGAAACTCATGCTGTCGTACATCACCAGTGGCCGTTCCGGGTTGAACATCACCCCCTGATCCCGCAGCAGCGGTTGCAGCACGTGGGGGAAGTTGTGTCCGGAAAAGGCCACGTAGTGGCGCACGAAATCCTCGAGCACCGTCAGGTCGCGGCAGATCGCGCCATCGCGCTCGACGTGGAGCAGCAGCTTGCCACCGGCATCGGCGATCTCCAGCACCGCCGGATCGCCCTCCGGGAAGCTCAGCGGGATGTCGGCGCCGACCATCCCACGGAAATCGAAGCTCATCCGTCGGGAGAGCCCGTAGTAACACAGGACCAGGGAAAAGAGCAGGTCGCCGGGGACGCAGAAGCGCTTGGCGTCGACGTCGTGAATGGGATTGAAGTCATCGGCGACATCCTTGGCGAACCGGCTCCCCTGCTCCGCCGAAATGACGATCCCCTCGGGGGTCACGGAATGGTAATCATCCAGAGGCATGGCATCACTGTCTGTTGTGTCGGGGCCGCCCGGCCCCGATTGTTCGGAATCGCGCAGGGGCGCACCATACCATATCCGGGCGCCACCTCCGACCTAACGCGCGTCATGCTCGCTGCTGTAGAGGATCAACATCCGCTCCTCGCGCAAGCCCTTGATGAGGCCGTAGCACATCAGCAGCATGATGATGGAGAACGGCAGCGCCGCGGCGATGGCCGCCGCCTGCAACGCCGACAGTCCGCCCGCGAGCAGCAGGACCGACGCCACCAGCCCCTCGATGACCCCCCAGGTCACCCGCTGGCCCGTGGGGGGATGCTGGTCCCCCACCGACAGCAGCGTGGTCACCACCAGGGTCGCCGAGTCGGACGAGGTGATGAAGTAGGTCACGATGAGCAGCGTCGCCACCACGGCGATGAAGGTATTGAGGATCGGCGGGCTGATGTGCGACAGAGTGGTATACAGCGCCAGTGTCGTGTCCTCCGCCACCGCCGAGGCGATGCCGGCGCCCTCGACCAGCTCGGCGAACAGCGCCGTGCCGCCGAAGACGGTGAGCCAGAACATCGCCAGCAGGGTCGGCACCGCCAGCACCCCGAGGACGAACTCGCGGATGGTCCGCCCCCGGGAGATCCGGGCGATGAAGATCCCGACGAAGGGTGCCCAGGCGATCCACCAGCCCCAGAAGAAGACCGTCCAGCCGGCCTGCCAGTCGGCGGCGTCGCGCGCGCCCATGGGATCGGTCCAGAAGCTGAGGTAGAGCACGTTCTGCAGGTAGTCGCCGAAGCCGGTGACAAAGCTCGACAGGATCACCAGCGTCGGCCCGAAGATCAGGAAGAAGAGCAGCATCAGGAAACTCATGTAGAGGTTCGCCTCACTGAGGAACTTCACTCCGCGCCCCACCCCGGAGACCACCGAGATGGTGGCGATGGCGGTAATCACCGCAATGAGCAGGATCTGGTTGCCGGTGGAGACCGGCATGCCGAAGATCTGATTCAGCCCGGTATTGATCTGGCCCACCCCGAGGCCCAGCGAGGTGGCCACTCCGAAGACGGTGCCGAAGACGGCCAGGATGTCCACGGCGTGGCCGATGGGGCCGTAGATCCGTTCGCCGATGAGCGGATAGAAGACCGACCGGATGGAGAGCGGCAGCTTCTTGCGGTAACAGAAGAAGGACAGCGACAGCCCGACAATGGCGTAGATGGCCCACGGGTGCAGGCCCCAGTGGAAGTAGGTCAGGCGCATGGCCGTCTCGGCCGCCGCCACGGTACCGGCCTCCCCCTCGCCGATGAAGGGGTTGCCGCCCAGATGGAAGATCGGCTCGGCGATGGACCAGAAGACCAGCCCGATGCCCATGCCGGCCCCGAAGAGCATGGAGAACCAGGCGAAGTAGCCGAACTCCGGTGGCCGGTCGTCGTCGCCCAGGCGCAGATCGCCGTAGCGCGACAGCAGCAGCCAGAGCGCGAACAGCAGGAAGAATGCCACCACGCCGATGTAGTACCACTTGAAGGTGGCGATGATGGCATTGCCGATCCCGGCGAAGACCGACTCGGCCAGCTCGGTCCAGCCCGCCCCGAAGACCAGGAAGGTGCCGATGACCAGCAACGCGGCGATCGCCATGACCGGATTCAGGCCCCGGAACGGCCCCTTCACTGCGCGAACGATCCGCATGATCAGGCCTCCGTGCTGGTGAGGAATTCCTCACCCACGTGGTCGCCGTAGCCGCGCACGGCGCGATAGACGTGCTCGCCGCGGATGTGCTCGCGATGGTCGTGGATGGAAACCGACGGCTGGTTGTTCACCGCGTGGCGCTGGCCCAGGAAGACCGCCACCGGCAGCCCGATGTTGCTCATCCCCGCGGTCACCCAGAGACGACTGAACTCGAAGCGGCCGGCGACGAAGTCCACCTGTTTCAGGCTCTCGTCGAAACCCGCCATGAAGTAGTTGCGCGCCTCCCGATCCGGGAAGAGATGGATGTTGACGTAGGCGTGGCTGAGCTCGTTGACCAGCTCCGGGATGCTGAACTCACCGGTCTCTTCCGCCTCGACGTGCTGCTCGGCGAAGGGGTCGATGTTCACGGTGAGATCTTCGGGATTGGGGTTGAAGCGCGGCAGGTAGCGAATGTAGGCGGAGGTGTCGGCCATGAAATAGCGGACCCGGGTGATCCGCATCTCCCGCACCACCTCCTCGACGGTGATGGCGCGCGGGTTCTCCGCCAGGCTCGGCGCGGGGGGGGAATCGCTTGCGTCGGCTTCACTCATGCTGGCCTCCGGTCTGTTTTCGTGGCCAACAGTCTAGTACGAAAGGACACCCCCTCGCGCCCCCGGATGGGACGGATTCAGCCCTGCTCGCCCTGCTCCTGCTCGCCCTGCTCCTGCGCGGCCTGCTGCTCGGCGACCTCCTTGTGGACCTGCTCCATGTCCAGATCGCGCGCCTTGTTGAGCAGCTCCTCGAGCTGGGGCTCCTGCAGCACGCCGGGCTGGGAAAAGAGGATCACCTTCTGGCGGAAGAGCATCAGTGTCGGGATGGAGCGCACCTGGAAATAGGCCGCGAGCTCCTGCTGATTCTCGGTATCCACCTTGGCGAAGACGACATCGTCGTGCTTCTCCGAAGCCTCCTCGAAGATGGGGGCGAAGCTCTGGCACGGGCCACACCAGGACGCCCAGAAGTCCACGAGGACCATGTCGTTGTTCTCGATGGTCTCTTCGAAATTGTCCTTGGTCAGTTCGATGGTGGCCATGGGATCTCCGGAATTACTGTGAGTGAATGATCCACTATGGCAACGCCACCGCGAACATTCAAGTGTTTCAATGAATGCTACTGTTCAATCCCCGGGCATCCGGTGGCCAGAGCGCAGTCGCCACAGCGCGGGCGGGGTCGGCAGATGTCCTTGCCGAGGGCGACGATGAGCGCGTGGTACTCGTTGTACAGGGCCACGCTGGCGGCCGGATCGTCGGGGTCGAACAGTTCCGCCTCGAAGGCCGCGCGCCAGTCCTCGTAACCGTCGCCTCGCGCGGGGGACAGCCCCAGGCGCTGGAAGATCCGGCGGGTGTAGGCATCGATGACGAAGACCGGGCGGTGGAAGGCGTAGAGCACGATGTCGTCGGCAGTCTCCGGCCCCACTCCGTTGACCCCGAGCAGGGCCCGGCGCAGGTCGTCGGTGGACCACCGCGCCAGCGCCTCGTGGCCGCCGGCCGCGCGATACCACGCCACCAGTGCCCGCAGCCGCCGCTCCTTGACGTTGAAATACCCCGACGGCCGGATGGCCTCGGCCAGCTCCTCCGGCGCCGCCGCGAGCATCGCCGCCGGCTCCAGAAGCCCGACGGTGCGCAGGTTGGCGATGGCGCGCTCGACATTGGTCCAGGCGGTGTTCTGCGTCAGCACCGCGCCGACCATCACCTCGAAGGGGCCGTCGCTGGCCGGCCACCAGTGCTGGGGGCCGTAAACGGCCAGCAGGCGGTCATACACGGCCCGGCGGTCGGGCCAGGACGTCCCGGAGTCGAACGAGCCCACCGCCATCACCAGGTCCGGCGTTTCGGCTTCGCCCGCCGGGGACCACCGGGGCCACCCTTGCGCCGACGCGGTTTCGCCCTCTTCGGCTCCTGCAGATCGGCGCGCCGCCGGCCCTGTCCGGCGGCGTCCAGCAGCTCACCGATGGCCGGATTCTCCAGCTCCATCCAGCGCCCCCGGGAGAGCTGGCGCGGCAGTTCCACGGGCCCGTAGCGCACCCGGATCAGGCGGCTCACCGGCCGCTCCACCGCCTCCCAGAGCCGGCGCACCTCGCGGTGGCGACCCTCCCGCAGGACCACGTGGTACCAGTGGTTGCGACCCTCGCCGCCGGCATCGACGATCCGGTCGAAGGCGGCCGGGCCGTCCTCCAGTTCGATGCCGTGCCGGAGCCGCTCCAGCGTGGCCGGCTCCACCGCGCCGAAAATGCGTACCGCATACTCGCGCTCCACCTCCGACGAGGGGTGGGTGAGCCCGGCGGCGAGATCGCCGTCGTTGGTGAACAGCAGCAGGCCCTGGCTGTTGATGTCCAGCCGGCCGACGCTGATCCAGCGCCCCCGTCCGAGACGCGGGAGCGAATCGAAGACCGTTGGCCGTCCCTCCGGATCGCTGCGGGTGGTCACCTCCCCCTCGGGCTTGTTGTAGGCCAGCACCCGGATCCGGGGAGATTGATCGATGCTGACCTCGCGGCCGTCCACGCGCAGCTGATCGCCCGGTTCCACCCGGTCCCCGAGGCGGGCCGGCTGGCCGTTGACCCGGACGCGCCCGGCCTCGATCCAGCCCTCCAGCTCCCGGCGCGAGCCGAGTCCGGCGCGCGCCAGGACCTTCTGCAGTTTCTCGCTCATGGATTCGATTCCGCGTTCGTGTCGTTCACCGGGGCCTCTTCCGACCTCGTCTCGTTCGCCGCCCCCTCGTCGGTGTCGGCCCCGGCCTCCTCGTCGGTGGCATCGGCCGGCGACGCCGCGTCGTCATCGGCCCCGGCATCCCGGAGATCGAGCTCGGCGTTGATCTCGTCGATGTCGCGCAGTTCCGCCAGGGTCGGGAGATCGTCCAGGCTGGTGAGATTGAAATGGTCGAGGAAGGCGCGGGTGGTGGCGTAGAGTGCCGGCCGCCCCGGCACGTCACGATGGCCGACCGCGCGGACCCACTCGCGCTCCTGCAGGGTCTTCATGATCGGGGTGGAGACGCTGACGCCCCGGATGTCCTCCACATCACCCCGCGTGAGGGGCTGGCGATAGGCGATCACGGCCAGGGTCTCCAGCAGCGCGCGGGAATAGCGCTGCGGGCGCTCCTCCCACAGACGGCTGACCCAGGGCGCCCAGTCGGCCCGGGTCTGGAAGCGCCAGCCGCTGGCCACGGCCACCAGTTCCACGCCGCGCCCGGCGTACTCCTCCCGGAGTTCCGAGAGCAGACTGGCCAGAGTCGCGTCGTCCGGCACCAGCTCCCCCTCGAAGCCTTCGAACAGATGCTGCAGCCGGTTGATGCTCAGCGGCTCGTTGGCGGCGAACAGGGCGGCCTCGACCACCGCCTTCACGGACTCCCGGTTCATGTCGATTCCTCCCTGGCGTTCTGCACCACGCGCACGTGGATGGGGGCAAAGGCGTCGTTCTGGACCAGTTCCACCAGCGTATCCTTGAGCAGCTCAAGCAGGGCCAGCAGGGTGACCACCACACCGGCGCGCCCCTCCTCCACCGCGAACAGGGAGGAGAATTCGACGTACTGCGCTTCCTGGAGCTGCTCCAGCACCCGCGACATGCGTTCGCGCACCGACAGCGGCTCGCGCTCCACATGATGGCTGGCGAACATGTCGGCGCGGCGCATGACGTCGCGAAACGCCTCCAGCAGTTCGTCCAGCCCCACCTGCGGCTCGCTGCGCACCGTCAGCAGGCCGTCCACCGGCACCACCGCCTGGGCGATGTCGCGTTCCAGCCGGGGCATGGCGTCCAGGTCCTCCGCGGCCTGCTTGTAACGTTCGTACTCCTGCAACCGACGGATGAGCTCGGCGCGGGGATCGTGATCCTCGTCGTCGTTCGCCTGCTCGGGGCGCGGCAGCAGCATCCGCGACTTGATCTCGGCCAGCATCGCGGCCATCACCAGATACTCCGCCGCCAGCTCCAGGCGCATCGCCTTCATCAGCTCCACGTACTCCATGTACTGGCGCGTGATGGTGAGGATCGGGATGTCGAGAATGTCCAGATTCTGGCGCCGGATCAGGTAGAGCAGCAGATCCAGCGGCCCCTCGAAGGTGTCGAGGAAGACCTCCAGGGCATCGGGCGGGATGTACAGGTCCGTGGGGAGCTCGGTATACGGCTCCCCGTCCACCACCGCGAAGGGCATCTCGCCCTGGCGCGGCCCGGTCGACTCCGGGACGGCGGCCTCCTCGGTCATGGCTCAGCGCGGCGTCAGGCCCATGACCTGACGCACCTCTTCCAGGGTGTCACGGGCCGTGTCGCGAGCGGCCTCGCAGCCGTCGTGGATGATCTTGCGCACCATCTCGGGATTGTCCTCGAACTCCCGGGCGCGCTCGCGCAGCGGGGCGAGCTCCGCCTGCACCGCCTCGATGACCGGGCCCTTGCACTCGACACAACCGATCCCGGCGCTACGACAACCCTCCTGAACCCAGCGCTGAGTCGCCTCGTCGGAATAGATCTCGTGCAGCGGCCAGACCGGGCACTTCTCCGGCGTGCCGGGATCGTCCCGGCGCACCCGCGCCGGATCGGTGGGCATGGTGCGCAGATTCTTCTCCACCACCTCCGGCTCGTCGCGCAGGCTGATGGTGTTCTCGTAGGACTTCGACATCTTGCGCCCGTCCAGTCCCGGCATGCGCGAGGCCTCCGTGAGCAGCGGGTCCGGCTCCGGCAGGATGATCTTGCTGCCCCCTTCCAGATAGCCGAACAGCCGCTCGCGATCGGCGAGGGTAATGTTCTGCTGGGTCTCCAGCAGCGCCCGGGCGGTCTCCAGCGCCTCGACATCCCCCTGTTCCTGGTAGCGGCGGCGCAGGTCGTTGTAGAGCTTTGCGTTCTTCTTGCCCATCTTCTTCACCGCCGCCTCGGCGCGCTCCTCGAAGCCCGGCTCACGCCCGTAGAGGTGGTTGAAGCGCCGGGCCACCTCGCGGGTGAGTTCCACATGGGCCACCTGGTCCTCGCCCACCGGCACCAGTCCGGCGCGATAGATGAGGATGTCGGCACTCTGCAGCAGCGGATAGCCGAGGAAACCGTAAGTGGCCAGATCCTTCTCGCGCAGCTGCTCCTGCTGGTCCTTGTAGCTCGGCACCCGCTCCAGCCAGCCCAGCGGCGTCATCATCGACAGCAGCAGGTGGAGCTCGGCGTGCTCGATCACTCGGGACTGCTGGAACAGGGTCACCGAGCCGGGGTTCACCCCCGCCGCCAGCCAGTCGATGACCATCTCCCAGCTCGCCTCGGCGATCCCCCGGGGGTTCTCGTAGTGCGTGGTCAGGGCGTGCCAGTCGGCAACGAAGAAGAAGCAGTCGTATTCGTGCTGCAGCTTCACCCAGTTTTTCAGTACCCCGTGGTAGTGGCCGAGATGGAGGCGTCCGGTGGGACGCATGCCGGAGAGAACGCGGGAATTCGAAGAGGCGTTGGGACTCACGTGGATTTCCTGTCGGCCGGATGGCGTGGGTTGTGAATGGTTCGGGGCCTAGCGGAAGGCCGAGGCGTTCCCGGCACCCTCGCGAACCACCTCGGGGACGCCGTCGACGAAATCGACGACCGTGGTCGGCTCCAGGCTGCCGGCGCCGCCATCGATGACCAGATCGAGCTGGTGGCCGAGGCGCTCGCGGATCGCTTCGGGGTCGGACAGCGGCAGATCGTCGCCCGGCGGGATCAGCGTGGCGCTCATGATCGGCTCACCGAGGCCGGCCAGCAGGGCCTGGGCGATGGGGTTGCCGGGAACCCGCAGGCCGATGGTCTTGCGCTTCGGGTGCAGCAGCCGACGCGGCACCTCGCGGGTCGCGCCGAGGAGGAAGGTGTACGGCCCCGGGGTGTGCGCCTTCAGCAGGCGGTAGGCGGTGTTGTCCACCCGGGCGTAGACACCGATCTCGGAGAGGTCGCGACAGACCAGGGTCAGGTGGTGCTTGTCGTCCAGCCCCCGGATGGCGCGCAGACGGTCCATCGCTTTCTTGTCGTCGAGGCGGCAGCCAAGGGCGTAGCCGGAATCAGTGGGATAGGCGATGACGCCCCCCTGTTCGACGATGTTCACCGCCTGATTGACCAGCCGCTGCTGCGGGTTCTCGGGATGGATGATGAAGTACTGGCTCATGGTTGTGGACACGGCTCGTTGCGATGCATGACAAGGGATCCGTCGCCGGGCCGGCCGTCCACCGCCTCCCAGGCCTCCCAGATCGGGGTGCAGCCCGACGGCAGTGGGTCGACTCGGCCGAGCTCGGCCCAGCTCTTCTCCGGCCCATGATAATCGGAGCCCCGGGAGGCCCGAAACCCGAGACTGCGAGCCTCGGCCGCCATGCGCGCGGTCCCGTCGGGATCATGGCTGCCGGAGACCACCTCGATGGCGTCGCCGCCCAGCTCCCGGAACTCGCCGAACAGCCGCAGCAGCTTGCGCCGCGTCAGACCGTAGCGAGCCGGATGGGCGATGACCGCCTCGCCCCCGGCGGCCCGGATCCACCCCATGGCCTCCGCCAGACTCGCCCACTGGCCCGGCACATGGCCCGGCTTGCCCGGTTTCATGAAGCGCTTGAAGACCCGGCGGACATCGCGGGCATGGCCGGCCGCCACCAGGAACTGGGCGAAGTGGGTGCGGCTGAGATTCGGCCCGTGGGCGTAGGCGCGGGCGCCGTCATAGGCACCGGGTATTCCCGCCTTCTCCAGCCGCCGAGCCATCTCCTCGCCGCGCCAGACCCGGAACTCGCGCATGCGCTCCAGACCCGCCACCAGCTCCGGCGTTTCCGGATCGATGCCCAGACCCACCACATGGATGGTCTGCCCCTCCCAGGTCACCGAGAGCTCGATGCCGTTGACCAGTTCGAGGGGGTGTTCCGCCGCGGTGGCACGCGCTTCGGGCAGTCCGGCCACGGAGTCGTGGTCGGTCAGCGCCAGTACATCCACCCCGCGCTCGGCGGCGAGCGCCACCAGCCGGGCCGGGGTCAGACTGCCGTCGGAGGCGGTGGAATGGCTGTGCAGATCGTAATTCAGGGACATGCCGCCAGTATATCGCAGATGCCGTCGCGATGTCCGCCCGGCACCCACCGCCGCGGTGTTCGCAAACGCTAGATCACCCGGGAGAAACGCGGCTTCTCGCCCGCCTCCCGGAGGTAGGCGTCGAAGGTCATGCAGATGTTGCGGATGAGCAGCTTGCCGGCCTCGCACACCCGCAGTACATCCCCTTCGAACGCCACCAGACCATCCGTGGCCATGGATTCCAGCACCGCCAGCTCCTCGGCGAAGTAATCGTCGAAGTCGACACCCCAGCGCTCGCCGGTGGCCCGACGGTCGAGACGGAAGTGGCAGATGAGATCGGTGATCACCGCCCGGCGCAGGCGGTCGTCGAAGGTCAGCTCGATGCCCCGGAAGATCGGCAGCTCGCCGGCGTCGATGCGCTCGAAGTAGGGTTCGACCTCGCGCACGTTCTGGCTGTAGCTCTGACCGACCTGGCCGACGCCGGTGACCCCCACGGCGATGAGGTCGCAGTCGGCGTGGGTGGAGTAACCCTGAAAGTTCCGGTGCAGCGTCCCCGCCCGCTGGGCGCGGGCCAGTTCGTCCTCCGGAAGGGCGAAATGGTCCATGCCGATGTAGACATAGCCCGCCGCCGTCAGCCGCTCGATGGTGTCGCGGAGGATGGCCAGCTTCTCCGCCGGGCTCGGCAGATCGGCCTCGTCGATGCGCCGCTGCGGCCCGAACATGTGCGGCAGATGGGCGTAGTTGAACACGGCGATGCGGTCCGGGCGCGCGGCGGCCACCCGGTCCAGGGTCTCGGCGAAACTTGCCCGGCTCTGGTGCGGCAGCCCGTACATCAGGTCGATGCTCACCGAATGGAAACCCTCGCGCCGCGCCTCGTCGATGGCGCCGAAGGTGACCGCCTCCGGTTGCACCCGGTTCACCGCCTGCTGCACCCGCGCGTCCAGGTCCTGGACACCGATGCTCAGCCGATTGAAACCGAGCCGGCGCAGCAGCGCCAGCGTGCCCGGCGCCACCTCCCGGGGATCGATCTCGATGCCGTACTCGCCGCTGTCGTCATGGCGCAGGGCGAAGTGGCGATCGATGGTGGCCACCAGCTCCTCCATTTCGCCGTGGGAGAGGAAGGTGGGCGTGCCACCACCCCAGTGCATCTGGTCCACCGGGCGCTGGCCATCGAACAGCTCCCCCTGCAACTCCAGCTCGCGATGGAGGCGGCGAAGGTAGGGTTCGGCGCGGCCACGATCCCTGGTCACGATCTTGTTGCAGGCGCAGTAGTAGCAGACGGTGTCGCAGAACGGGATGTGGACATAGAGGGAGAGCGGCGCCCCGGTGGTGTTGGTCGCCAGCGCCTGGGCCCGGTACTCCGCCGGCCCGAACGCTTCGGTGAACTGGACTGCGGTGGGATAGGAGGTATAGCGCGGACCCGCGACGTCGTAGCGCTGGATCAGTTCCTCGTTGAACAGGGACTCACTCATGCGGGATTCCTCGCGCTTTCCAGTTCTTCACGGGTGATGCCGAAGACACCGTCGCCACCGCGCTCGAAGTCGAACCAGTGCAGCGGCCAGTCGGGCCAGGCCTCCCTCACCGCCGGCATGCTGGCGCCGACCTCGACCACCAGCAGGCCACCGGGGTTCAGGTGCTCGGCGGCCTCGTCCAGGATCCGGCGCACGATGTCCAGGCCGTCGTCGCCGGCGGCCAGGGCGTGGGCCGGCTCGTGGCGATACTCATCCGGCAGCGCCTCCATCTCCTCGGTGTCCACGTAGGGGGGATTGGTGACGATGAGGTCGTAGGTCTGCCCCTCGAGGCCCCGGAAGACATCGGCGGTGAGCGCTCGGACCTGCTCATCCAGCCCGTGGCGATGGATGTTCTCCTGCGCCACCTCCAGCGCCCCCGGATCGATGTCGGCGGCGTCCACCCGTGCCCACGGGAAGGCGTAGGCGCAAGCGATGGCGATGCAGCCGCCGCCGGTGCCGAGATCGAGGATGCGCTCCACCTCATCGGGTTCGACCCACGGCTCGAAGCGGTCCTCGATGAGTTCGGCGACGGGCGATCGCGGCACCAGCACCCGCTCGTCGACATAGAACTCCAGGCCGGCGAACCAGGCGCGGTGGGTCAGGTAGGAGGCGGGACGCCGGGTGGTGACCCGCGCCACCAGCAGTTCGTGAACCACCTCGCGCTCGGCCGGGGTCAGCCGCGCGGCGAGATAGGGATCCGGCAGGTCGAGCGGCAGTTCAAGGGCGTGGAGGACCAGATGGGCGGCCTCGTCCAGGGCGTTGTCGGTACCGTGGCCGAAGTGCAGACCGGCCTCGTGGAAGCGGCTGCCCCCCCAGCGGATCCAGTCCCGGACCGTCTCCAGGTACTGGTGTGCGTCGTCATCGCCCATGGTTCCGTTCCCCTTCGCTCGTCTGCGCGGGAGTATACCGCGTGCGTCACCCAGGGCGCGAACACCCGCTGCGGCACGGCCCCACTCGAGCGAACTGTCACAATTGTAAAAGTTTTTAACGAAACGGGGCACAGTGTCATATCATGTTCGCATTCATTCCCACGGCCCGGAGACCGCATGGCCACCGATAGCATCGCCCGACTCGCAGGAGAGGCAGAGCGTTACGTCAAGGTGCGCGATGAGCAGATCCGTGTCGGCGAGCCCCTGCCCTGGGACGTCTACGACGCCGACAACAACCTGCTGCTGCGCGAGGGTGTGACCGTCCCCAACGAAAAGCAGCTCAAACGTCTGCTGGCCGACGGCATGTACCGCCGCCTGCGCCGTGTGAGTTCGGGAAGCCGCAGCGTGGCCGGGCGCGATCCCATCACCGGCAATGCCAGCAACCCGTTCGCCCGGGTTACCGAGATCACCCAGCGCCTGGAGGGTTTCCTGCGCCATCTGGCCCGCGAGGCGCTGGATGACGCCGAGGTACGCGGGTTGCGGCTGGCCGCCGCCGTGCGCGAGGTGGTCGACCGCGACGCCGACGCCGCTCTCGGCGCCAGCCATCTGGATCGGGAACACCACTACGTCTACAGCCACGCGCTGCAGACCGCCCTGCTCTCGGAACTGGTCGGTCGACGCCTGGATCTGGACGAGGAGCGGCGCGACGCCATGCTGGCCGCCACCCTGACCGCCAACATCGGCATGCACCAGCTCCAGATGGTCCTCTACAGCCAGAAGGAACCGTTGAACGAGGAGCAGCGCCGACAGATCCACGACCACCCCGAACGCAGCGTGGCGCTCCTCGAGAAGGCCGGGGTCACCAGTGACGACTGGCTCGAGATCGTGCGCCAGCACCACGAACGCATCGACGGCGAGGGCTACCCCCACGGACTGGTCGGCGACGAGTTCATCCTCGAGGCGCGGATCATCGCCATCGCCGATCGCTACCACGCCATGGTCTCGGGGCGCGAACACCGGCAGGGGCTCGTCCCCCGCAACGCCCTGCGCAAACTCTTCATGGAGGATGGCGGCGCCATCGACAACACCCTGGCCCAGATCTTCATCAAGGAGGTCGGGATCTTCCCGCCCGGCTCCTGGGTCAAACTGGCCAACGGCGAAGCCGGCCTGGTGATCCGCCGGGGCGAGAGCGCCAATGCGCCCACCGTGTCGGTCCTGCGCGGACGCGACGGTGCCCCCTTCACCCGCCCGATCCACCGCGAGACCGACAGCGAGGAATACGCCGTGGCCGGGCTGGAGAGCCCGCCGGAGCATCTACCGTTTCAGATGGGGTACATCTGGGGGTACGAATAGGCGCAGCCCGAGGGCGCAACTCTCAGGCCGCTTCAGCCGTGACGAGCCCCCGCTGAAGGTCGATGGTGATCCGCTGTCCCTCGATGACGGTGGCGCTGGCGAGCAGGAAGATCTCCACGAACTCGTTGCGCTCCTCCTCCGGCATCTCCGGGCGGGCATTGAAGGTGCCGAACATGGTGTCGTGGGCACCGGCCGTGTAGAGGATCAGACGCTGCATCGCGGCCTGGTCGTCCGGCGATGGCGCGGCGGTATCCAGGGTCGGCTCGCCCATCTTCTCCTTGAGGGTGGAATAGAGGTGGAACAGGTATTCCGCCGCGCTCTTGCGCCCTCGCCGATCCTGCAGGGTGTAATCGGCGCTGATCTCCTGGCCATTGCGCGCGCGCAGGAGGATGTGCTTCGTCTCCGGCTGCTCGTCGGCGTACGGATTGAGGATATCGGCCACGGTGTCTCCAGGGATGAAATGGATTGCTCGAGGGGCAGCAGACTACGGAACTCCTCCGGAGATTGCCATCACCGCGTCCAGCCTGGCGGTCACGTCCTCCACCTCGATTGCGGCCATGGCCTCGGGATGCCGTACCCGTTGTCCCCAGACCGCCTTTTCCAGCGTTGTACCCCCGAAGCGCTCCAGGTTTTCCGGATAGCGATTCACCGCCCATTCCTGACTGAGATAGGGTCCGGTACGCAGGGGATTCGAGGTGCCGAACAGGCCGATAACGGGGACCCCCGCCGCTGTCCCCATGTGCGCCGGCCCCGTATCCGGGGCCACCATGGCCGTGGCCCGCTCCAGAACCGCCAGGAGCTCCTTGAGCGAAGTCTCCCCCACCAGATTGACCGGGCCGGACTCCATGGCTCGCGCCACCGCCTCGCCAAAGGCCCGCTCCTGCGGCGACGGGCCACCGGTGAGTACCACCCGCATGCCGTGCACACGGCTGGCGTAATCGGCTACCGCCGCATACCGCTCGGGCTGCCAGTTGCGCCAGTTGCGGGGCCGGACACTGGAGCAGGGATTGATGACGAGTACCGGCCCGTCCCCGGGCAAGTGCGTGGCGGCGAACTCGCGGGCCTCCTCCGGTAGCGGGATGTCCCACCGCAGCTCGCGCTCTTCCAGGCCCATCGCCCTCAGAAAGTCGAAAAAACCGTCCAGTACATGCTGTCGAGGATTCGGCGCGATCCGGTGATTGATGAACAAACCGTGCCCGTTGCGGGAACGGCCGCTGTCATACCCCAGGCGCCGATCGGCGCGCACCGCCAGCCCCGCCACATTGGCGCGCAGGGCGGTCTGCATCTGCAGCAGGATGTCGAAGCGACGACCGCCCAGGCGCCGGCGCAGATCCCGCAACGCCGCCAGTCCGCCCCCCTTTTCGAAGGGGATTACCTCCACCCCGGGGAGATCGCCGACGAGACCGGCTTCCACCTTCCCCACCACCCAGGTCAAGGAGGTCTCCGGCCAGTACCGCTGCAGGGTGCGGATGACGGGCACAATGTGCGTGACATCGCCAATGGCCGAAAGACGCACGATGCACAGGCTGCTCGGCACGGGAAACTCCTGACTTCTGGGCATAAGTTCAGCGCTCTCGAGGATGATGAAGAGGAGGGCTCGCGGTCCGTGAACCGGGATTATAATGGCCTTGCGGGCGGGGAGCACCCTCTCCCGCCTTGCTGCCGATCCGGGGTGAGACGACCGACCAGGCATCGCATGCGAAGCTCTCTTCCCCACCGCTCCGACCACGGGGAAGTCTCTTGCGGGAAATTCCGAATTCCGGGAGAATATTTCGTTTTGCTGAACTCTACGGAGAAAAGAGCCTTGCAGGAGAATCCCGAACGCATTCTCATCACCGGCCACCCCCGGTCGGGTACCAAGTTCACCGCCAAGATGCTCAAGCGGATGGGCTACCCCACCAGCTACGAAGGGCACGGCCTCGGCGGCAAGACGCGCTTTGTCTCCTCCTGGAAGCATGCCATGCCGGGTGTCTTCGAGTACCGCTACTTCCGCAAGATGCCGCTGGACCAGGATTTCGCCCGGATCATCCACCAGGTACGGCACCCGCTGAAGGTCATCGCCTCCTCCACCACGCTGTTCGACGTGACCATCGACCACATCAAGAAGTACGTGGACATCCCCGAAGAGACCGTCCACAAGCATCAGCCCCTGAAGCTGTGCATGCGCTCCTGGATCGGCTGGAACACGCTCATCGAGGAAAAGGCTCAGTGGCGCTACCAGCTCGAGGAGCTGCGCGATGTCTTTCCCGAGTTCTGCCGCCAGATCGGGATTCCCGAACAGCCCATGCCCAGGATGGGCAAGCGCAATACCCGGCGCCACGGCGACTTCACCTGGGACGACCTCTACCGGGAGGACGAGGCCCTGGCCCAGGAAATCCGGGACATGGCTCGACGCTACGGCTACGAGGACTGACCCGACACGGATTCAACCGCGCATGAAAGGCCACCCGGGGCAATCCCGGGTGGTTTCAGAAGAAAAAGAATGATTGCAGCGGCCAACTGGGGTCACCGCTGTATTATACGACTCGAAATATGGTCGGGACGGCAGGATTTGAACCTGCGACCCCCACAACCCCATTGTGGTGCGCTACCAGACTGCGCTACGCCCCGAAGATACCGCTCGTGCCACCGGGCGGTGACAGGACGGGCATCATACCCAATCCGCGCCGCGCCGCCAACCCCGGGTCAGCCGGGCTGACGCAGGATGGTCAGCACATCCTCCAGTTCGGCGCGGAAGCGACGGGCGGTATCACCATCCAGCGGCCCCTCGTCACCGCGCGCCTCGCTCTGCAGACGCTGACGCGCGCCGCCGATGGTGAACCCCTCCTCGTAGAGCAGCCCCCGGATCTGGCGGATGAGGTGGATGTCCTCCGGCTGGAAGTAGCGGCGGTTGCCGCGCCGCTTCACCGGATTGAGCTGCGGGAACTCCTGCTCCCAGTAGCGCAGGACGTGCGGCTTCACCCGACAGAGCTCGCTCACCTCGCCGATGGCGAAGTAGCGCTTGTCGGGGATCGGCGGCAGCTCGTCGTTATTCGTTGGTTCCAGCATAGGCTTCGACCCGTGTCTTGAGCTTCTGGCCGGGCCGGAAGGTCACCACGCGCCGTGCGGAGATGGGGATCTCCTCGCCGGTCTTGGGGTTGCGACCGGGACGCTCCTTCTTGTCGCGCAGATCGAAGTTGCCGAAGCCGGAGAGTTTGACCTGCTCACCATCCTCCAGGGCACCACGGATCTCCTCGAAGAAGGCCTCCACGAACTCCTTGGCCTCGCGCTTGTTGAGCCCGAGCTCCTGAAACAGCTTTTCCGCCAGTGCGGCCTTGGTCAATGCCATGGTGGTTCAATCCCTCAATACGGCGTCCAGCCGGCGGGCCAGATCGGCCACGACGCGGGAGACGATTTCTTCAACATCGGCGTCGATCAGCGTGCGCGAATCGTCCTGCAAGGTCAAGCCCACGGCGAGACTTTTTCGACCAGAATCAACGCCTTTTCCACGATAGACGTCAAAAACCCGACTATCCCGCAGCAGCGGCCCGGCGGCCTCGCGGACCACAGCCAGCAACGCCTCGGCCGTCACCGCCTCGTCCACCACCACCGCCAGGTCGCGGCGGATGGCCGGATAGCGCGACGGCGCCCGGTAGGCCGGGCAACGGGCGGTGGTCAACGCCGCGCTTTCGAGCTCGAACAGCACCACCGGATCGGTGAAGTCGAGTTCCTCGGCGATGGCCGGATGGAGCGTACCCAGCCAGCCCACCGGGTGGCCGTCGCGCCATACCCGTGCGCTCTGGCCGGGATGCAGGCCGGGGTGTTCGGCCGCCTCGAAGGCGAAGGCCTCGGCGGCGCCGGTCGCCTCGATGAGCGTCTCCAGCTCCGCCTTGAGGTCGAAGAAGTCCGCAGCGCGGCCCGCCTCGCCCCACTGCTCCGGAACCGCCGGGCCGGTCGCCAGCGCGGCGACCATGGGGGTCTGCTCCAGGTCGTCCATGATCGCGCCCTCTCCGACCCGGCGGCGGAAGCGCAGGCCGGTCTCGAAGAGCCGGATCCGGTTGCGCTGGCGCTGCCGGTTGTATTGCGCCGCCTGGATCAGACCCGGCCAGAGGCTGGTCCGCATCGCCCCGAGCTCGCTGGAGATGGGGTTGGCCAGCGCGAGCGCCCCGGCATCGGGGTCGACGCGCTCCTGCAGCCCGGGCTCGACGAAGCTGTAGGTGATCGCCTCGTGGAAGTCGCGGGCGGCCAGCCGACGGCGCAATCGAGTCAGCGGGATCCGCGCCTCCGATGCCTCGGCGGCGACCATCGGCGCCTCGGGAAGCGCCGACGGCAGATGGTCATAGCCCACCAGCCGGGCGACCTCCTCCACCAGGTCCTCCTCGCGGTGGAGGTCGAAGCGGTGGGTCGGCGGCACCACCAGCCAGCCGTCCATCTGCTGCTGTTCGCGGGCGCCGAGGCGGCCCAGACCGCCGATGACCAGCTCGTCCTCCACGGCCAGACCCAGCAGCTCCTCGATGCGATCACGGCGCAGGGGGATGGGCTCGCGGGACGGCAAGTGGCTGGGCTCGTCGACCTCCACCACCGGCCCGGCCTGGCCGCCGGCAATCTGACGGATCAGGGCGGTGACCCGTTCCATGGCGAGCCGGGTGATGGCGGGGTCGACCCCGCGCTCATAGCGGTGCGACGAATCGGTGTGCAGGCCGAAGCGCCGGGCGCGCCCGGCGACGGCTTCGGGATTGAAGAAGGCGCATTCCAGCACGATGTCCGTGGTCTCGTCCCCCACCGCCGAGTCGGCGCCGCCCATGATCCCGGCCATCGCCACCGGCCCGGCGTCGTCGGCGATGACCAGGGTCTCTGCGTCGAGCTCCACGGTCTGCTCGTTGAGCAGCGCCAGCGACTCCCCGGCGGCGGCGCGGCGCACCGTCAGCCCCCCGCTCAGACGCGCCGCGTCGAAGGCATGCAGCGGCTGACCCAGCTCCAGCAGGACGTAGTTGGTGATGTCAACCACCGCGCCATGGTCGCGCAGACCGCTGCGCCGCAGCCGCTCACGGAGCCACAGCGGGCTTTCTGCCGCCGGATCGATGCCGCGAATGGTGCGCGACAGATACCGGGGGCAGGCCGCCGGGTCCTTCACCGTTACCGCGACCCCGTGGCCGTGGGTGGCCACCTCCGGCTCCGGGTCCAGTTCGCAGACCGGCACGCCGTAGAGGGCGCCGATCTCCCGGGCCAGCCCGACCACCGAGAGGCAGTCGCCCCGGTTCGGGGTCAGGTCGATCTCGATGGCGTGGTCGTCGAGTTCCAGGACGTCGCGCAGGTCGCGGCCCACCGGAGCATCCGCCGGCAGCTCCAGCAGCCCGTCGGCGGACTCCGCCAGGCCGAGTTCCGCCGCCGAGCAGAGCATGCCGTGGGAGGGCTCGCCGCGCAGCTTCGTCGCCTTGATGGTCAGCCCGCCGGGCAGCTCGGCGCCGACCCGGGCCAGCGGAACCCGCAACCCGGCGCGGGCGTTGGCCGCGCCGCAGACGATGGAGACGCCGTCACCGCCGTCATCCACCTCGCAGATCCGCAGCTTGTCCGCCTCCGGATGGGGCCGGCAGTCGCGGATCATCGCCACCACCACCCCGGTGAATTCGCCGGCCACCGGCTCCACGGCATCGACCTCGAGGCCGGCCATGGTCAGCCGATGGGCCAGCGCGGCCGTGTCGACCCGCGGGTCGACCCATTCCCGCAACCACTTCTCGCTGACGCGCATGGCCTATGCCCCCCCGTCCTGGCCGTACTGGGCCAGGAACCCGAGATCGTTGTCGAAGAAGACCCGCAGATCGTCCACCCCGTAGCGCAGCATCGCCAGCCGCTCTACCCCCATGCCGAAGGCGAAGCCGGTATAGCGCTCGGTGTCGACGCCGACGTGGGCAAACACGTTGGGGTGCACCAGCCCGCAGCCGAGCACCTCCAGCCAGCCGGTGTGGCCGCAGACACGGCATCCCTCACCGCCGCAGTGGACGCAGCCGATGTCCACCTCCGCCGACGGTTCGGTGAACGGGAAGTAGGAGGGCCGGAAACGCACCGCCAGGTCCTGCTCGAAGAAGGCCTTGAGGAAGGCGTCGAGCACGCCCTTGAGGTGGGCGAAGTTGACCCCCTCGGCGACATACAGCCCCTCCACCTGATGGAACATCGGCGTATGGGTCAGGTCGGAATCGCAGCGATAGACCCGCCCGGGGGCGATGACCCGCAGCGGCGGCTCGCGTTCCTCCATGGTCCGGATCTGCACCGGTGAGGTGTGGGTGCGCAGCACCGTGTGCGGGTCGAAGTAGAAGGTATCGTGCATCGCCCGCGCCGGATGGGATGCCGGGATGTTCAGTGCCTCGAAGTTGTGGAAGTCGTCCTCCACCTCCGGCCCCTCGGCGGTCTCGAAGCCCATGCCGGCGAAGATGGTCTCGATGCGCTCCAGGGTGCGGGTGATCGGGTGCAGACCGCCGCCTCCGGGGCCGCGACCGGACAGCGTCACGTCCACCGTCTCGGCCGCCAGCCGGGCGTTCAGCTCGGCCGCCTCGAGCACCACGCGCCGTTCCTCCAGACGGGCCTGAACGCGCTCGCGTGCGGTGTTGATCACCTGCCCGGCCGCCTTGCGCTCCTCCGGCGGGAGACTGCCGAGGGTCTTCATCTGCTGGGTGATGACGCCCTTCTTGCCCAGATAGTGAACCCGCAGTTCCTCCAGCGCCGCCCGGTCCGCCGCGGCGCCGATGGCGGCCTCGGCCTCCTCGATGAGACTGTCGATATTCTCCACACCCACTCCCCGGAGCCTGTCCCGATATTCTGTCACCCCAACGAAGAAGGGGAAGGCGACGGGCCTTCCCCTTCCATCAACGGCGGGCGGGGGTCTCCCCGCCGGCTCAGGCCAGTTCGGCCTTCGCCTTCTCCGCCAGCGCCGCGAAGGCGGTGCGGTCGTGCACCGCCAGATCCGCCAGCACCTTCCGGTCGACCTCGACGCCGGCCTGCTTCAGGCCGTTCATCAGACGACTGTAGGAGAGGCCGCATTCACGGGCGGCGGCGTTGATGCGCACGATCCACAGACTGCGGAAATCGCGCTTCTTCTGCCGCCGGTCGCGATAGGCGTACTGAGCCGCCTTGGTCACGGCCTGCTTGGCGTTGCGGTAGGTGTTCTTGCGCCGACCGGAATAGCCCTTGGCCTGGTCGATCACCTTCTTGTGCTTCGCGTGGGCGGTAACGCCCCTCTTTACTCGTGCCATTGTTCAGTCTCCCTCAGCCGTACGGCATCATGCGCTTGAGTAGCGGCGCGTCGGAGGGATGGACCATGGCCGGCTCGCGCAGGTGGCGCTTCCGCTTGGTGGCCTTCTTGGTCAGGATGTGTCGGCGGTGCGACTGGTTCCGCTTGATCTGACCGTTGCCGGTCCGGGCGAAACGCTTGGTCGCGCTGCTCTTGCTCTTCATCTTCGGCATCGAGGTTCTCCTCCGGATGCGAGTTTTACGGTGGCCAAGGACTGCGCGGGGCAGTTTCGGGACCTCGGCTCACCCCCATGGACGGGTCGAAACCCGTCCGGCGTCACGAAGCGGCTAGCGCTTCTTCGGCGAAACCACCATGACCATCTGCCGTCCTTCCATCTTCGGCATCTGCTCGACAGTTCCGTGTTCTTCCAGGTCGGCGGCGACGCGTTGCAGGAGTTCCCGGCCCAGGTTCTGGTGGGCCATCTCCCGGCCGCGAAACCGCAGGGTCACCTTGGCCTTGTCGCCGTGTTCCAGAAAGCGGATGAGATTGCGCAGCTTGATCTGGTAATCACCCTCATCGGTACCGGGGCGAAACTTGACCTCCTTGATCTGCGTCTGTTTCTGCTTCTTCTTGGCGGCCTGGCGCTTCTTGTTCTGGTCGAAGATGTACTTGCCGTAATCCATGATCCGGCAGACCGGCGGATCGGCGTCCGGCGCCACCTCCACCAGGTCCATACCCTCGTCTCCGGCCATCTGCAGGGCTTCGCGCGTATCCACCACACCGCGCTGTTCCCCTTCCGCGTCAATCAGTCGGACCTGAGGGACGGTGATCCCGTCGTTCAGGCGCGCCTTCTTCTGCTTTTCGGCAGCGATATTCTATTCCTCCGCAATAACCCGTTCACGGCCCGCGATCTCGGACTCCAGACGGCGGGCAAAGTCGGTCAGCGGCATGCTGCCGAGATCCTTGCCACCGCGTGTTCGCACCGCGACCGCGTTCTCCTGTTCTTCATTGTCACCCACCACCAGCAGGTACGGAACGCGCTGGAGAGTGTGCTCGCGGATCTTATAGCCGATCTTCTCGTTTCTCAAGTCCGTATTCACCCGCAGCCCCCGCGCCTGGAGTTCGGCGGCCACGCGCTCGGCATAATCGTCCTGGCGCTCGGTGATGGTCAGTACCGTTGCCTGGAGCGGCGAGAGCCACACCGGCATGTGGCCGGCATAGTGTTCGATCAGGATGCCGATGAAGCGCTCCAGTGAGCCGAGAATGGCACGATGGAGCATCACCGGGGTCGCCCGGCCGCTGTCCTCGGTGACATACTCGGCACCGAGGCGCTCCGGCATGTTGAAGTCCACCTGTACCGTGCCGCACTGCCAGACGCGCCCGAGGCAGTCGGTCAGCGAGAACTCGATCTTGGGGCCGTAGAAAGCGCCCTCGCCCGGCTGCAGGTCGAAGGCCATGCCGCGACTGTTCAGCGCCTGTTCCAGTGCCTGCTCGGCCTTGTCCCACGCGGCGTCGGAGCCGACCCGCTGCGCCGGGCGCGTGGAGAGCTTGACCTGCACCTCGTCGAAACCGAAATCGCGATAGGTGGTGTAGAGCAGGTCGATGAACGCGGAGACCTCGGTCTGGATCTGGTCTTCGGTGCAGAAGATGTGGGCATCGTCCTGGGTAAAGCCGCGCACCCGCATCAGCCCGTGCAGGGTGCCGGAGGGCTCGTTGCGGTGGCAGGAACCGAACTCCGCCAGCCGCAGCGGCAGGTCACGGTAGCTCTTCAGGCCCTGATTGAAGACCTGGACGTGGGCCGGGCAGTTCATCGGCTTCACCGCGTAGTCGCGGTGCTCCGAATGGGTGGTGAACATGTTGTCGCCGAACTTGTCCCAGTGGCCCGACTTCTCCCAGAGGGCACGGTCGATGATGGTCGGCGTCCGGATCTCCTGATAGCCATGGGCGTCGAGCGCGGTGCGCACGTATTCCTCCACCTGGCGGTAGAGGGTCCAGCCCGGGCCGTGCCAGAAGACCATCCCCGGCGCCTCCTCCTGAGTGTGGAACAGGTCCAGTTCGCGGCCGATGCGGCGGTGGTCGCGCTTTTCCGCCTCCTCCAGCCGGTGGAGATGGGCCTTGAGATCCTTCTTGTTGCCCCAGGCGGTCCCGTAGATCCGCTGCAACTGCTCGTTGTTCGGGTCGCCGCGCCAGTAGGCGCCGGCCAGCTTGGTCAGCTTGAACGCCTTCAGCTTGCCGGTGGAGGGCACATGCGGACCGCGGCAGAGGTCGAGGAAATCGCCCTGGCGGTAGACACTGATCACCTCGTCCGCGGGCAGGTCCTCGATGATCCGCGCCTTGTACTCCTCGCCCTCGTTGCGGAACCAGGCCACCGCCGCGTCGCGGTCCCAGACCTCGCGGTGGACCGGGATGTCGGCCTCCGCCAGTTCGGCCATGCGCTTCTCGATGGCCTCCAGGTCCTCGGGGGTGAAGTGCTGTTCGTAGGCGAAGTCGTAGTAGAAGCCGTCGTCCACCACCGGGCCGATGGTGACCTGAGCCCCGGGATAGAGCTCCTTCACCGCCTGCGCCAGCAGATGCGCGGTGGAGTGGCGGATCAGCTCCAGCCCCTCCGGATCGCGCTCGGTGATGATGGCGACCCGGCTGTCCTGGTCGATGGTGTAATCGAGATCGACTTCGCGACCGTCGACCGTGCCGGCCAGCGCGGCGCGGGCGAGACCGGCGCCGATGTCGGCGGCCACGTCGGCCACGGTCACGGGGCCGTCGAAGGCGCGCTGGCTGCCGTCGGGCAGTGATATCGTGGGCATGCCTGCTGTTGTCTCCGCAACGATTCGGTGGGGCTGAAACGGAAGAACCCCGCGCTGGCGGGGCCTCTGAGTCCCCGTAAAGTGCCACATCGTCGCCGCCCGGTCAAGTGCACGTACCGACTTAGCCGACGCGAATCAACCAGTTACGTTGGGGATTTCCGGCTCCGACGCACCGCGGTTGGCGACACCACCCGATGCGGTTAGACTGCGCCCGCCTGCACCGGAACACCGCCCGCAACCGCCTGAAACCGGGGGACACGACGCCGATGAACGCCCTGCCGGAGTACTGCGATCTTCGCGCGCTGCTCGATGCCCTCCAGGCCGGTGGCGACGAGGCCCCGGACGCCGTCGACACCCTGATCCTGCTGGTGGACTGGCTACGCCCCCCGAGGAAGGGGGGCATCGCCCCGGTACTGCGCCGCATGCAGGAGCTGATCCTGGCCCTCGAGGAGGATCCCGAGACCCAGACGGTCCTCGCCGCGCGCCTGCGCCACTGGCTGGAGGGGCGCGGCTTCTTTCCGGTCCTCACTGGCCTCGGCCTCTACTCGCGACGCGGCTTCTTCAGCGAATTCAACGAGCGGCTCTTCGAGCGGATGAACCCGACCCCGCTCGATCGCGCCAATTTCCGTCACGCCCTGGCGATGATCTTTCATGCCGATCACGACAGCGACTGGGTCGGCCGGGTCTCCGAGGACAACTGGCTGCGCCTCTTCTGCGCTCTGTTCGGCCCCGGCGACGAGGAGGTGGAGTCGCTCCGCCGCCACGGCACCCGGGAGATCCTGTACGCCGGCGAGATGCTCGCCGTCTGGGTCGCCGCCGAGGAGCTGGAACCGGATCTGCTGCGGGTGGATCCGAAGGTGGCCGACCGCAACTCCGCCTTCATCGGCCTGCAGCGGGAGATTGCCCATTTCTCCGCCGCCTACGAGGAGTGGCTGAACGGCGAACGCGACGCGTTCTACGACTGCGCCCAGGTGCGGGTCCTGCTGGCGCAGTGTCACGAGCAGGTGGAGCGGGTCCGTCACAAGGCGGTGACGCGGGGATCCAGTTTCCGTCTGACCCACCTGCTGGAACGGCTCGAGCAGACCCTCCACCGGATCGAGTCGCTGCTCGACATCCTCGACCCTTCGGACCAGGAACGTCGCCGCGAGGCCCTGGTCAAGCTGTTCAAGAAACTGGTCCGCGCCAGTGTGGACCGGCGCACCCTCACCGCGCTGTGGAACAAGAACGCGCGGCTGGTGGCGCGCAGCGTGACCGAGCAGGCCAGCGGCCATGGTGAGAAGTACGTCACCCAGGGGCGACGGGAGTACCTGCGGATGCTCGGTTCCGGGGCGGGCGCCGGGCTCATCATCGCCCTGATGGCGCTCATCAAGATCCAGCTCACGGGACTCGACCTCGGTCGCGGGCTGCAGACGGTGCTGGTCAGCCTCAACTACGGCATCGGCTTCGTGATCATCCACATCCTCCACTTCACCGTGGCCACCAAACAGCCGGCGATGACCGCCGCCCACTTTGCCCAGGCGGTGGAACGCGGGGAACACGGCGGCGCCAATCCGCGCAAGCTCGCCGACCTGCTCATCCAGGTGGGACGCTCCCAGTTCGCCGCCGTGGTGGGCAACGTCACCATCGCCCTCGCCGTCGCCCTGCTGGTGGCCACCGGCTACGCCCTGTGGCACGGCCAGCCGCTGGTGGACGAGGCCGTCTCCGGCTACCTGCTCCACGATCTGCGGCCGCTGGCCAGCCTCGCCCTTCTCCACGCCGCCATCGCCGGGCTCTGGCTCTTCCTCTCCGGGCTCATCGCCGGCTACTTCGACAACCGTGCCGTCTATCTCAACCTCGGCGCGCGGCTGGAACAGCATCCGCTGCTGCGCCGCGTCGCCCCCGGGGCGCGGCACCGCTTCGCCACCTACATGGAGACGCACTACGGCTCGCTGATGGGCAACTTCTTCTTCGGCGTCCTGCTCGGCACCACCGCTTACGTCGGCTACCTGCTGAACCTGCCGCTGGACATCCGCCACGTGGCCTTCGCCACCGCCAACCTCGGTTACGCCGTGGCCAACGACTTCCCCGGCGGGCCGACTTTCCTGGTGTACCTGGCCTTTGCCCTGCTCATCGGCGCGGTGAACCTGTGGGTCAGCTTCGGCCTCGCCCTGTGGATCGCGCTGAAGGCACGCGGCGTGCGCATCGGCAAGCCGGGGCGGGTGGTCCGCGCCTACGGCCGGGCCGTGCGCGAACGGCCGGCGGCGGTGATCTTCCCGCGCGCGGATCCGGCCGCCCCGGAGGATTGACGCGGGCCCGGCCGCGCCCTGCGCCCGACGGTCAACGAATGGCGCCCTCGCGCCGCTCTTCCAGGCGATCGGCGGCGCGGGCGCGGCGGCGCCCCCGGGATTCGCCGACACCGAGAGCGACCACCCCGGCCACGGCGAAAAGCGCGGCACAGAAGAGCATCGCGTTCTCCAGCCCCACCAGGTACTGCAACAGCCCCACTGCCAGCAGGCCGAAGGCCCCCGCCAGTCGCAGGGAAACGCCCCAGAAGCCGAAGAGCTCCGCCGCCCGCCCCCGGGGCGAGAACAGCCCCACCACGGTGCGCCCCGCCGACTGACACGATCCCAGCGCCACCCCGGCGACCACACCCACCGCCACGAAGACGAACTGTGCCTCCCAGTCGGTACCCAGCAGCCGGTTGAGCCCCCCGGTCAGAGCCTCGGTCCAGCGGATGAGCAGGATCGCCGCGATCCAGATGCCCAACGTCGTCAGGTAGGTCCGTTTCGCCCCCAGCCCATCCTGGATCAGTCCGAAGGCCAGCGCCCCGACGGCGGCGGAGATCTGCACCGCCACGAACATCAGCACCCGGGTGGATTCGTCCCAGCCGATGACCTGGGAGCCATAGATGAAGGCGTAGCTGATGATGATGTAGATCCCGGCCATGGAGAAGAACAGCGAGACCAGGAAGCGCGTCATGTCGGGGAAGTGGCGCACCCCGTTCCACGAAGCGCGCAGTCGTTCCATGCCCAGGCGCAGCCAGTTCGTGCCGAGGGGCAGTGGACGCACCGGCGCGCGCTCGCGCATCCAGAGGAAGGTGGGGATGGCGCAGAGCAGAAAGAAGACAGCCGCGAACGGCCCCACCCAGCGGATGCGGTCGAAGTTCGACTCGCTGACCTCGCCGAGCATCACCAGAGTGAAGGCGGTGGCGACCATGCCGCCGATGTAGCCCAGCGCCCAGCCGAACCCGGAGACCCGCCCCATCTCCTCCGGTCTCGCCAGTTCCGGCAGGAAGGCGGCGATGAACGACTCGCCCATGGAGTAGGCATAGTTGGAGACGATGATCAGCAGCACGCCGAGCCCGACATACCCCGGTGCCACGAACCAGAGGGCTGCGGTGCTCACCACCGTGAGCAGGTAGCTGACGAACAGGAACTGCTTCTTGCGGCCGGTGCCGTCCATCACCGCGCCGAAGGTCGGCGCCGCGATCACCACCAGCAGATAGCTGGTCGCCAGGGACAGGCTCCAGAGCAGATTCCCCAGCCGATAGTCGTTGCCGGCATCGCCGACGATGACCCGGGTAAAGAGATCCCCGAAGATCACCGTGATGATCAGCAACGTGTAGGCCTGATTGGCGAAGTCGAACATCGCCCAGCCCAGGATCTCGCGGCGGGACGCGCGGGCGGTCTTCAGCATCACACTCCTCCGAAGGGCCCCTTACGGTACCCCAGAGCCGCAAAAGGGGACAGTCCCCTTATTGATCGACCGCCGCATGTCCTACACTCGGAGTCGGACACAGGGAGAAATGCCATGTACCGATTCCACCTCCTGCTCATCGCCCTGCTCTTCCCGGCCCTGCTCAGCGGCCCCGCCATGGCCGTGGAGATCCTCGACGAGCACTTCTCCGTCGAAGGACGCGACTACATCATGGGACTGGAGGCCCGGCTCGACGCAGCGCCGGAGGCGGTCTGGGAGCACCTCACCAACTACGATCGGCTGAACCACTACTCCGACGCCGTCACGAGCAGCCGTGAGCAGGGGCGCGACGGCACTCGGATCGACGTGGAGAGCGTGATCAGCGGCTGCGTCGCCTTCTTCTGCAAGGAGGTCACCCGGCTCGAGCGGATCACCGAGGACCGGCCCCACACCATCGACGCCACCATCGATCCGGACCGTAGCGATCTGCGTGAGGGCCGCACCCTCTGGCGCCTCCATCCCGACAACGGCGGCACCCGTCTGGTCATCGAGGCGCACATGGTCCCCGACTTCTGGGTGCCGCCGCTGCTCGGCCGCTACCTCATCAAGCGCAACTTCCTCGAGAACACCACCCACCTCCTCGAGGCCGTCGAGGCGGAAGCGCGATAAAGGGGACAGTCCCCTTTACCGGTCGCTTTACTGGTCCTTCATTTCGCAAGCGGTTGCTCACACGCCGCCGTGGCCGGATACTGGGGCCATGAACGTAACCGCCCTCCACCGCTGCCGCATCCCCGCGCGCCCCCGGCGCATGCCGCTCTTCCTGGAGTCGGTACCGGCCGGCTTCCCGTCGCCCGCGCAGGACTATGTCGAGCGCACCCTCGACCTCAACGAGCTCTGCATCGACCACCCGGCGGCGACCTACTTCGTTCGCGCCCAGGGTGATTCCATGCTCGGCGCCGGCATCCACCCCGGCGACGTGCTGGTGGTCGACCGCTCGCTGGAGGCGCGCCACGGCGACGTGGTCATCGCCAGCTGGGACGGCGAGCTCACGGTGAAGCGGCTGGAGACGCGCCCGGCGGTGCGGCTGGTGCCGGACAACCCCGCCCACCCGGCCATCGACATCCCGGAAGAGGCCGAGCTGACCCTGTTCGGGGTGGTCACCAACGTCATCCACTCCCTGCGCCCGCGCTGAGCATGGCCGGCTTCGCCCTGGTCGACGTCAACGCCTTCTACGTCAGCTGCGAGCAGCTGTTCCGGCCCGATCTGGTCGGCCGCCCGGTGGTGGTGCTCTCCAACAACGACGGCTGCGTTGTGGCCCGCTCGAAGGAGGCGAAGGCGCTGGGCATCCGCATGGCCCAGCCCTTCTACCAGGTCCGGGAGCTGGCCGAGCGCGAGGGGGTGGTCGCCTTCTCCTCCAACTACGCCTTCTACGCCGACATCTCCAACCGGGTGATGCAGACCCTGGAGGCGCTGACGCCGAAGGTCGCGGTCTACTCCATCGACGAGGCCTTCCTCGACCTGCGCGAGCAGACGCCGCCGGAGGGGCTCACCGCCTTCGGCCACCAGCTACGGGAGACGGTCCAGCGCTGGGTCGGCGTGCCGGTGGGGGTCGGCTTCGGCCCCACCCAGACCCTGGCGAAGCTGGCCAACCACGCCGCCAAGACCTACCCCGCCACCGGCGGCGTGGTCGACCTGCACAACCCGCGCTGGCGGGATCGGCTGCTGGCGATCACACCGGTGGGCGAGGTCTGGGGGATCGGGCGGCGATTGCGCGAGCGGCTGGGCGAGCACGGCATCACCACCGCCGCCGAGCTGGCCGCCGCCTCGCCGGGATGGCTGCGCCGCCACTTCTCGGTGGTGGTGATGCGCACCGCCCGGGAGCTCGCCGGCGTCCCCTGCCTGACACTGGAGGAGGCGCCGGCGCCGCGCCAGCAGATCATCTGCTCGCGCTCCTTCGGCGAGCGCGTCACCGAGGCGGCGGTGATGCGCGAGGCGGTGGCCACCTTCACCGCCCGCGCCGCCGAGAAGCTGCGCGGCGAGGACCAGCTCGCCGGCGGCCTCAGCGTCTACCTGCGCACCAACGCCCACAACCCGCGCGAACCGCAGTACCACCCGGTGGCCAGCACCCGCCTGACGACCCCCACCGACGACAGCCGCATTCTGATCCATGCTGCCATGGGCCTGCTCGGCCAGATCTGGCGCGACGGCCACCGCTACATGAAGGCCGGGGTCCTGCTCAGCGACACCGGACCGCGCCACGGCCGCCAGGACGACCTGTTCGCCGCCGACCATGAACGCCCCGAGGGTCGAGCCCTGATGCAGCTCATGGATACCCTCAACGCCCGCCGCCCCAACAGCCTCTGGCTGGCCGGCCAGGGGCGCGGCGGACGGGGTCGCTGGCGCATGGACCGTAATCGCCTCTCCCCCGCCTATACCAGCCGCTGGAGCGACATCCCGACCGTCCGTTGACAGCGCCCCGTCCCCGCTGTCTGAGAACCCGCCCGACCCCTCGCGACACCATCGCGAGGGCGGCAAAAACGATTTTTCTCGACTCATTTGCACAACCGCTGTACAAGTTATTACCCTTAGGGTGCGTCAAAAAAGACGTAAAGTTATACACTCAACGTACAGCAAGCAGAGGGCACTCCCATGGAAGTCGTTCAATTCGGAACCGATGACATCGAAAACACCCTGGCCAAAATGGGCGAGGGCCAGCTCGACAAGCTCGCCTTCGGCGCCATCCAGCTCGACGCCGACGGCACCATCCTGCAGTACAACTCCGCCGAGGGCGACATCACCGGTCGCGACCCCAAGTCCGTGATCGGAAAGAACTTCTTCACCGACGTGGCACCGTGCACCGACTCCAAGGAGTTCCGCGGCCGCTTCGATGAGGGTGTCAAGCAGGGCAGCCTCAACTCCATGTTCGAGTACACCTTCGACTACCAGATGCAGCCGACCAAGGTGAAGGTCCACATGAAGAAGGCGCTGGTGGGCGACTCCTACTGGATCCTCGTCAAGCGGGCCTGAACGGCTGAACGGACCCTGCGGGAAGGACCCGAAGGGAAAGACCGGCCGGCGGCACCACCGCCGGCCCCACAGCGTGAAAAGGATCCACCGCATGAACCTGACCGCCACCGACCTGCTGCCCATGGTCACCGATCTCGTCCGTGACGAGCTGGCCCGGTTGCGCAACAGCAGCCCGCTGGACATGGACAGCCGTCGCTGGACCTCGGATACCCTCATTGGTGGAGAGGTCATCGACGCCGACTCCATCGAACTGATCCATCTGGTCACCGCCTGCGCCGAACGCTTCGGCCTCGAGGAACTCGACGCCGGAGACTACCTGCTGCGCCAGCGCACCCTCGGCGAATGGTCCGAACTGGCGGCCACCGGGCTCGAGCGCACCGGCGCCCTGACCTTCCGCACCTCGGGGAGCACCGGCGAACCGCGCCCCCACCGCCACCGTCTGGACGACTTGGAGCAGGAGGTGAGCGCGCTCGCGGAGCTGCTACCCGGCACTCGTCGCATTGTCGCTCTGGTGCCGAGCCACCACATCTACGGCTGCCTGATGACCATCCTGCTGCCGAAGGTGCTGAACTGCCCGGTGGTTCACGACCGTGACGGCAGCGGCCGTCCGCCAACGGACCTCGCTGCTGGTGACCGGCTCATCGGTTTCCCGTTGCGCTGGCGCCAGCTGCTCGCCGGCCGGCCGAGCCTGCCCACCGGCGTGGAGGCCGTGACCTCCACCGCTCCTTGTCCCACCGAGACCATCGAAGCATTGTACAACCTCGGGATCGAACGGGTGGTGGCGATCTACGGCGCCACGGAGACCGGCGGGGTCGGCTATCGAACCGATCCGGAAGCCCCCTACCGGCTCTTCGACCACTGGCAGTGGCACGACGAACAACTCTGGCGCACCCATACCGACGCCCGCGAGACCACACCATTCACCCCACAAGACACTCTGCGTTTCATCGACGAGCGCCATTTCCACCCATTGGGCCGACGCGACGGCGTGGTCCAGGTGGCCGGTACCAACGTCCATCCGGACGCCGTGGCCGCGCGGCTCAACGAGCACCCGCTGGTGGCCGACTGCACCGTGCGCCTGGACCGTTCCGACGAACCGCGCCTGACCGCGCGCGTGGTGCTGACTCCCGGCACCGCTCCGAACGACGCCGAGGCCGAGCTGCGCCGCTGGATCCGGAGCAACCTGCGCACCCCGGAACGTCCGGCCGTCCTGAGCTTCGTCGACAGGCTGCCGCGCTCCGCCATGGGCAAGCCCCTCGGCCGGCGGGAGACCGCATGAGCACCCGCACCTTCGACGGCCATCCCCTCGACATCCATGCCATCGAGGCCGTTGCCGACGGTGCGCCAGTGGCACTGAGTACCGATGTACTGGAGCAGGCGGCCCGCGGCCGCGCCCATCTCGACCAGCTGATGGAAGAGCGCCGCCTGATCTACGGCGTGACCACCGGCTACGGCCCCCTTGCCGGGCGCTCCATCGATCCCGGCCAGTCCGCCGAGCTGCAACGCAATCTCGTCTATCACCTCGCCACCGGCACCGGCCCCGCCCTGCCGCGCCGTACCGTGCGCGCCATCATGGCGGTGCGGCTGAACACCCTCACCCAGGGCCACTCGGCGGTGCGCCCCGAGCTCCTGTCCCTGCTTGCGGACTGGCTCAACGACGATCTCGTTCCAGTGGTTCCGGCCCGTGGCACTGTGGGTGCCAGCGGTGATCTCACCCCGCTGGCCCACATCGCCCTGGCGCTGATGGGCGAGGCCGAGGTCGACGATGGCGGCACCGTGCGCCCCGCCGCCGAGGCGCTGGCGGAGCGCGGCTGGCACCCTCTGGATCCGGCGGCCAAGGACGGCCTCGCCCTGGTCAATGGCACCGCCGCCATGACCGGCATCGCCGCCCTCAACGCCACCGCTGCCCGGCGCGCTCTGGACTGGGCCCGGCGACTGACGGTCATTCTCGCCGAATGCCGCGGCAGCCGCCTTGAGGCGTGGCGTCCGGAACTGGGCGCGCTGCGCCCCCACCCCGGCCAGCAAGCCACTCACCTCGCCCTGAACGAACTGGCCACCGGGAGTGAACGACTGCGCCGCGCCGTCCCTGCTTTCCTGCCGGAGGCGGTGACCGGCGACGCCCCGGTGGGCGGTGCCGCCGAAGTCCCGCAGGACCCGTACACCATCCGCTGCGCGCCCCAGCTGTTCGGCGCCATCGCCGACACCCTCGCCTACCACGACACCACGGTGAATCGGGAGATCAACGCGGTCACTGACAACCCGGTCTTCTTCCCGGAAACAGACGACGTGATCCACGGCGGCAATTTCTACGGCCAGCACGTCGCCTTCGTCTCCGACGCCCTGAGCAACGCGCTGGTGAAGCTCGCCGTGCACAGTGAGCGGATGGTCGCCCGCATCACCGACGAGACACAGAACGGCGACCTGCCGGCCTTTCTCCAGGGACGCGACACCGGGCTTCACAGCGGTTTCATGGGGGCTCAGGTCACCGCCTCGGCGCTGGTGGCGGAGATGCGGACCCTGGTTCTGCCGGCCTCGGTACAGTCCATCCCGACCAACGCCAACAACCAGGACGTGGTCACCATGGGCACCATCGCCGCTCGCAAGACCACCGACATCCTGGAACAGTTGCAGGAACTCCAGGCGATCACCGCCCTGATCATGGCCCGGGCCATGGAACTCACCGACGCCGGACTGAACGGCTTCGCCCCGGCCTCTCGCGCCCTGCACGCCTGGGTCCGCGAAACGGCCGCCCCCCTGGAGGGCGATCGCCCTCTCCATGGCGACATCGCCACCCTCGCCCGACGTCTGGGAGCCGGAGCTCGATTCGCGGAGCCGGAACCGGATGGCGCAGGCTCGCGAGCATGTTAACGTAACCCCCCCAAACCACCGGGGTGCCCCATGTACAATGTTGCCACCAGCGGCCCCTTTCGGGGTCTGAATCCGCGCGTCGCCTTCATCACCATCCTGGGTGTGTTCACCATCGTGCTGCTGGCCATCTACCGCACCGACGACGTCGAATACGTGGTCAACGGCAGCCGCGAATTCATCACCCCCCTTCTGGAGTGGTATTACGTGGTGGTGATGGCCTTCTTCCTGGCCGTGGTGGTCTGGCTCGGGGTCGGCCGCTACAAGAATGTCCGCCTCGGCCACGACCAGGAGGTTCCAGAGTTCACCACGGTTTCCTGGATGGCGATGCTGTTCGCCGCCGGCATGGGCGTCGGCCTGCTCTTCTGGGCGGTGGCCGAACCGCTCTCCCACTACGACGGCAATCCCTTCCTGCCCAATGGACACAGCGCGGCTGCGGCCGCCGACATGTCCATGGTGCTGACCTACTTCCACTGGGGACTCAACGCCTGGGGGGTCTTCGCGCTGCTGGCGCTGATCCTTGCCTACTTCGGCTACCGCAAGGGGCAGCCGCTGGCCCTGCGCTCCGCCCTGCATCCGATGCTGGGCAAGCATACCCACGGCTGGTGGGGCGACATCGTCGACCTGCTGGCCATCCTCGCCACGGTCTTCGGCATCGTCACCACCCTGGGGCTGGGCGTCCAGCAGCTCGGCGCCGGGCTGGGGCACACCATCGGGTTCGAGGGCGGCGTGCGCACCGAGATCCTCATTACCGCCGTGCTCTCCGCCATCGCCATCGCCTCGGTGGTCACCGGGGTGAGCGTCGGGGTGCGGCGGATCAGTCAGGCCAACCTCTGGCTCAGCATCGCCCTGCTGGCCCTGCTGCTGATCTGGGGGCCGACCCAGTACCTGCTGGCGCTGGTGGTGCAGTCCACCGGCACCTACCTGCAGCGCCTGCTGGAACTCTCCTTCTACACCCACGCCAACAATCCGAAGGACTGGCATGCCGCCTGGACCGTCTTCTACTGGGGCTGGTGGCTCGCCTGGGCGCCCTTTGTCGGGCTGTTCATCGCCCGGATTTCGCGCGGGCGGACCCTGCGCGAGTTTGTCATGGGAGTGCTGCTGGTTCCGACCCTCATCACCTTCATCTGGCTCGGGCTGCTCGGCGGCACAGCACTGCACGCGGAGACCACCGGCCTCGCCGCCATCGCCGACACGGTGGCGGTGGATATGACCCGGGCCACCTTTGTCACCATGGAGACCCTGGAGCCGCTCGCCATCGCGAAGCTCGGCGGCGTACTCATCACCGTGCTCATCGCCACCTACCTGCTGACCTCGGCCAACGCCGGGATCGTGGTCATCAACACCCTGCTCGCCCACGGCTCCACCGAACACCGCACGGTGCATCTGGTGCTCTGGGGCGTGATCCTCGGGTTGCTCACCGCCGTGCTGCTTCTGGCCGGCGGCCTGGAGATCCTTCAGGGGGCCGTTATCCTCGCCGCACTCCCTTTCTCGCTGGTGATGCTGGTGATGGTGGCGGGCCTGATGCGCGGACTCGAGGACGAACGCTACGCACCGCGTCCCGGTGAGTACACCATCACCCCCAGTGAGCCGTGGCAGGTCCCCGACCGCCTGCCGGAGGATTTCGACGAGGAGGACGAGGCTCCGCTGGCCGAGGAGAGCGACGCCACCCTCCCCGAACACGACCCGCGCCGGTAGTCCCCGACGAGCCGGCGGAGGCCCTCAGGCCAGATTGTAGCGCTTGAGCTTGCTGCGCAGGGTCGCGCGGGTGATGCCGAGGATATCGGCGGCGCGGCTCTGGTTGCCCCGGGTATGGATCATCACCTGGTCAAGCAGCTGGGGCACGATCTGGTCGAGCACTTCGCGATAAAGGTCGCTGGGCTGCTCGCCGTCCAGTTCGGTGAAGTACTGGCGCAGGGCCTTCTGAACGCAGGCCTGCAGATGGGGGGCTTCGGTGCCCACCCGCGGGATGACGGTGGTTTCGAACGCAACGCTCTGGTCCATGCCGAGCTCTCCTTGTTGTGGTTGGTATTTTGTGACCGCGATCACAACATAACCCCACAACGCTCGGATGTGCCACACCCACGGTGTCAAAATTCACCGACAACCTTCCGAGGAAATCACCGGTTCCCGCCCTGCCCTGTGTTTGTGTACCCTTGGGGCAAAGCGTGGCGCATCGATACCTCCTCAGCGGGAAGCGCGGATCACCGGCCGCCCATCGTGCATGAGGAAGAGCTGCCCCCCCCACACCGTGTAGTCATCGATCCGAGCCAGGGCGCGCGGGAAGAGCTCATCCACGGCCACCGGCTCTTCGGAGCAGACCTCGCGGGTGGTGGTGATGCTGGCGATCCGCAGGCCCTCCTCGTTCTCGTAGGTGGCCGAATAGTCGTTGCAGCCCAGCCGACCATTGATGGAGCCCTCGCCGATGTTCATGGTGACCAACTCCGGTTCCGGAACGTACGAGCCACCCACCTCCTCCACATACCACTGCCCCGTCGGCAGTCCCCCGTTCAGCGGCATGTTCAGTGAACAGCCCTGAGCCGACAGACCCAGGCCGCCCCCGGACACGGCAAGCAGCGCGACACGCGCGATCCGGTGTACATGCCGGCGTTCCCCCTTGTCTCTGGCTTCCATTGCTTTCGTTCCCGTTGAAAGTGTTGTCCCTGCCGCTCCACCGCCCGTGGCGGAGCGCGACCCGATTTCCAGATTAGACCACGTTGTCAGCGCGCGCCGCCCCCCGTAGAGTTCGCCCCCATGAAGACGACGCCCCCCGCCCTGAAACGGCGCCCATACTCCTCTGAGCGGCTCGCCGCCGCCGGAACTTTAGACCTGCCGCCGGTGGCCGCCCGCGTGCTCGCCGCCCGGGCCGACGCCGCCGGGGTCGAACCGGCGTGGCTGCTCGACCTCGGCCTCGGCGGTCTCGACGCCCCGGCGGGCCTGCCGGACATCGACGCCGCCGCCGAGCGCATCGCCCGAGCGATCATCGACGGCGAACGGATCGCCCTGGAGACCGACCACGACGTCGACGGCCAGACCGCCCACGCGGTCTTCCATCGCGCCCTGGTGGACGGCTTCGGCCACCCCGCCGACCGGGTGCAGAGCTACATCGGCCACCGGCTCACCGAGGGCTACGGCCTCTCCGACGGCGTCTGTAACCGCATCCTCGCCGCCCCCGAACGCCCCACGCTGGTGATCACCGCCGACAACGGCTCATCCGACGTCGAGCGGGTCCGGCGACTCCAGGCCGAGGGCATCGACGTGGTGGTCACCGACCATCACGAACTCCCCGCCGAGGGGCCACCGCCGGCGCTGGCCTGCGTGAACCCGACGCGCCCCGACTCCGCCTACCCCGACCCGCTCATCGCCGGGGTCGCGGTGGCCTGGCTGGTGATCGCCCACACGCGCCAGTACCTGCCGCCGGAGCGCGTCGAGGGGCTGCGCCTCTCCGGCCTGCTGGACCTGGTCGCGCTGGGCACCGTGGCCGACTGCGTCAGCCTCTCGCGCAGCCGCAACAACCGGATCCTCATCGAGCACGGCCTGCGCATCGCCAACGCCGCCGACGCCCGCCCCTGCTGGGGCGCCCTGCGCGAACCGCTGCGCGCCCGGGAGCGCCCCCTCACCGCCCAGGACCTCGCCTTCGGCGCCGGCCCCCGCCTCAACGCCCGCGGTCGGCTGGACGAGGCCATGGCCGGCGTCCACTTCCTGCTGGCCGGGACCCCGGAAGAGGCCGCCCGCTACGCTGCCCTGCTGGAGCGGGAGAACACCACCCGCAAGGGGATCGAGGCCGAACTCAAGCGCGCGGCCATGGCCGCCGCCGAGCCGCAGTTCGAGGCCGGCCGCACCGCCCTGGTGGTGAACTTCGCCGCCGACGGCCACGCCGGGATCCACGGCATCGTCGCCAGCCGCCTGGTGGAACGCTTCGGTCGCCCGGCCGCCTGTCTCTCGGGGAAACAGGGCGACCCCGCCCTGCTCACCGGCTCCCTGCGCGGCATCCCCGGCGTCCATGTGCGTAACGCCCTGCAGCGGGTGGCCGATCAGTACCCGGACCTGTTCACCGCCTTCGGCGGCCACGCCGGGGCCGCCGGCTGCACCTTCCCCGCCACCGAGCTGGAGCGCTTCTCCGAGGCGCTGGACGCGGCATTCAGCGCCCAGCTGGACGGCGCGGTGCCGCAGCCGATCCGCGAGACCGACGGCCCGCTCCCGGCCGCCGAGGCGACCCTGGCCACCGCGCGGGCACTGGAGGCCCTCGCGCCCTACGGGCGGGAGTTCCCGGAGGCGAGCTTCGAGGTGGCGTTGCGGGTGGACGAGGCGCGCACGCTGGGGCCGGCGGGGGAGCATCTGAAACTGAACGGGGTGGTGGTGGATGACGATACCGCCCCGGCACAGGGCGAGCCGGTCTCGGCGATCTGGTTCAACGCCGAGGACGCAGCGATGCCGGAGGTCGGTACCGTGCTGCGACTGGTCGCGGTGCTGGAGGTGAACCGCTGGAACGGCCGCGAAACGCTCCAGCTGCGGGTGGTCGGACCTATCGCTTGATGAAGAGGAAGAGGCCCACGACCAGACTGAGCGCGCCCGCGATGTAGAACATCATCGCCCGATCGCTGGGCGTGCCCGTGAAGGCCTCGGAGAGCTGCGAGCCGAAGGAGCCGGACGCCTGGAAGCCCCAGAACGCGAGCCCCGCGCCGGCGATGATGAGGACAAGACCGAGTACTTTCATGGAACCCCCTGTTCTTCTGGACATACGGGACTCCCGTGATCGGTGCCGTGGTTACGAGTCGTCGTCACACGTCAGCTTCTGATAGACGCCGAGACCCACCACAACCAGAATAGCGGCGATCAACAGGAACGTGGGGTAGATCAGCATCGCCATATCCTTCGTCCCGGCGTCGAAAATGAACACCAGGGCTTCCAGGCTGACCGCAATGGCGATGATCACCAGGAACTTCAGCAGCGTCACGCGCTGCTTCGCGAGTGACTTGGCGCCGCTTCGGTTGAAGACCTCCTCCTCCATCAGGAACCGGGAGACGTCGAAGACGGCCATCCCGATCACGATCAGGCCGATGGCGTTGAGCAGGGCGGTCACGAGCAGGGTCTTCTCGTGTATGGTCAGCCAGATATCCCACAGGGCGACCCCCATCATGGTGAGACTGATGATGCCCAGACTCAGGCTGATGAGCCCGTAGACAACTCGGCCGATCCAGTCCGAAACGATTTTTGTCTTGATCACCCGTTCTCCGATTGACTGATTTGCATCCGGCACTTACGACCCGGCAAGTCCACCGATTCCACACGGCCAGCATCGACCATCACGGGCTGTGCTGCAAGGAAGAATCGAAGAAGACGAGTTGACGAGCCTATCTTGCCTGCGGCTGGCCGGCAGCCATGCGGACATTTCTCGCAAGTGGTGCTAAAGTCAGAATCCCTCCCGAACCGACTAAACGAACGGGCGCACGAGAATGAACCAGGGAACACGCCTCTCCGAGGTGATGGTGGGCCGCCAGCCCATCTACGACCGCAAGATGAAGGTCCGGGCCTACGAACTCCTTTTCCGCGAGGCGGGCGCCACTCAGGCCAACGTAATCGACGGCAACCGAGCGACCAGCCAGGTCCTCTACAACACCTTCGTCGAGATCGGCATCGACACCATCGTCGGCGAGCACATGGCCTTCGTGAATCTCACGCCGGCCTTCCTGTTCGGGGAGTATCCCCTGCCCGCCAGCTCCGGCAGCCTGGTGCTGGAGATCCTGGAGGACATCGACCCGACCCCCGACCTGGTCGATGCGGTCCGCGACCTGCGCAAGCGCGGCTACATCATCGCCCTGGACGATTTCGTCTACAGTCCGCACCTGGAGCCGCTGGTCCGGCTCGCCCACATCATCAAGATCGACATTACGCAGATGGACGGCGACGGCCTGGCCGAGCACGTGGAGCGCCTGCGCCAGACCGGCCGCAAGCTGCTGGCGGAGAAGGTGGAGACCCACGCGGAGTACGAATACTGCCGATCGCTCGGCTTCGACCTCTACCAGGGCTACTTCTTCTGCAAGCCGAACATCGTCAAGGGTCGCCAACTGCCGGCCAACCGGCTGGCCATGCTCGAGCTGCTCAACGCGCTGCAGCGAGACGACATCGACAGCCGCGAGCTGGAGGGGCTCATCAGCCAGGACGTGACCCTCTCCTACCGCATGCTGCGGCTGATCAATTCCGCCGCCTTCGGCATGAAGCGCCCGATCGACTCCATCAAGGCGGCGCTGCTGCTGCTCGGGCTGGACACGGTGCGCAACTGGGCGAGCCTGCTGGCGCTCTCCAACGTCGACGACAAACCGCTGGAGCTGGTGCGCACCTCGGCCGTGCGCGCGCGCATGGCCGAGCGGCTGGGGCCGGAGGTGGACGACACCATCGGCCGCGGCACCTACTTCACCATCGGCCTCTTCTCCACCCTGGATGCGCTGATGGACCGCCCGATGGCGGCGATCCTCGAGGAGCTGCCCCTGAGCCCGACCATCACCGCCGCGCTGCTGGAAGACGACGGCCCGGGCGGAGCGGTGCTGCAGATGGTGCGTGCCTACGAGCAGGGGCAATGGACGACGCTGGAGGAGGAGTCCATCGAGGT
>JBNJEU010000007.1:0-54547 GCA_051746205.1 Pseudomonadota bacterium | reverse complement strand
AAACGGTCGCAGACGGCGTCCTTCGCCTTCAGGGTCGCGAACTGGAGACTGCGCAGGGGGCTCTTGCGCGCCGTGAACCGGATCCGGAAGCGCCGCCCCACGGCGAATTCCGCCGGCCAGTCGATGGCGTGTACCGAGCGATAGAGGGCCTCGGCGTCACGCGCCTTGACCTCCCCCACCCGGCGCAGCACGCGGCCGGCCAGCCGCGACTGGAGGTTGACGCGGTAGAGGTCGCGGCGTTCGCCCACGATCCGGACGCCGCCGAGTCCGGCCGCGACCTCGGGGACGCCGAGCTCGGTGAGCTCGTCGGCCAGTGCATCCTCCAGACCGCGCGGACAGGTGACAAAACCATCAATGAGCATCTCGCCATTCTACCCGAATCACGGCCGTCCGTGCCCGTCCGATGCCCTGACCCTGCGAGGCGACTGTGATAAGGTCTGACGCCGTGTCTGAGGAGATCCCCATGAGCGAAACCGTGTCGGCCGCCGAACCGGCCGTCGAAGCCATCCGCCCCGCCATCGGCGAGTGGATGGACGCCGTCGACCGGATCCTGTGCGCCGTGAACGGTGAGTTCGGGAGCGGCGGGGATCTCCATCGACACCTCGAGGCGCTGCATATCCTCACCTCGAGCCACGGTTCCCTGCTGGGTCTGCACCGCAAGCATGTTCGTCGTCTGGCCGCCCTGGAACGCGCCACGCGGTTCGCCGCCCGACTGCGGGCGCTGCTGACACGACTCGAGACCATCGACGGGGACCCCGACGACGCCGGCCGCGACTGGCTACGGCAACAGCTCTCCGAGGCCCTGGCCGACGAGGAGGGGCGTCTCGCGAGCGCACTCCCCCGTCGCTGGAAACGGACCTCCGGACGCATGCGCCGCGTTCTCTCCAGAGGGCGGTCGGAGGCCCTGGGGGGGCCGACCCTGGCCGCCGCGACCGTTACCGTGAGCCGTCCCCGCCTGGCGGAACTCGACACCGCCCTCGGCCGCCTCCACGACGCCGAAGACCACCCCCACATCCTGGCGGCCCGTCTGGCCGCACGGCGCCTCGATGTACTCTGGTCCCCACTGACCGAGACCGAGGTCCTCCGGACACGCATGATCCCGCTGGCCGAGGCCCTGACCGAGTCCGAGGAACTGGCCGGCCTCCTGACCCACATCCGGCGGATACTGCCGGAGACCTGCGAAGACATCACCCGGCAGCGGCTGGATGCCGCCCTGACCGGGACGGCCATGGCGACCTCGGTGGATCGGGTGGCGGGCCTTGTCGAATTCGCCCGCGCGGTGCATGCTCAACGCCAGAAGCATTTCGACACGGTCCTCGCGCCGCTGGCCGGTGAACACGCCGCACGCACCCTGAGTCCGCTGGCCGGGGCCCTCGAACGCCTGGAACAGGACACGCGATCCCCGTCATGACGTCGACCACCGAGACCGACCACGAGGCCACCACCGTTGCTGCGGTTGACCTCGGCTCCAACAGCTTCCACATGATCGTCGGCCGGCTCAACGACGGCCAGTTGATGATCATCGACAAGCACAAGGAGATGGTCCGCCTCGCCGGTGGCCTGGATGAGGAACGCAATCTGGACCGGGCGGCCGCCGATCGCGCCATTGCCTGCCTCGAACGCTTTGGTCAACGGCTGAATACCCTGCCCTCGGCCAATGTCCGCGCCGTCGGCACCAACACCCTGCGCAGCGCCCGCAACGCCCGTGACTTCCTTGCCGCCGCCCGGGCCGCCCTCGGCCACCCCATCGAGATCATCTCCGGGGTCGAGGAGGCGCGGCTGATCTATCTCGGGGTCAGTCACAGTCTGGCCGCCGAGAGCAACCAGCTGGTCATCGACATCGGCGGCGGCAGCACCGAATTCATCATCGGCCAGGGACGCGAACCGGAGGCCATGGAGAGCCTCCACATGGGCTGTGTCAGCATGAGCGAGGCCTGGTTCTCCGACGGCGCGCTCACCAGGGAGGCGTGGAAGCGCGCCGAGAACAGCGCCCTCTCCCGGCTCGAACCCATCCGCACCGCCTATCGGCGGCTCGGCTGGGAGCGCGCCATCGGCGCCTCGGGGACCATGCGCTCGGTGTCGAAGGTGCTGGCCGCCGAGGGCATCGAAGAGAACGGTGCCATCACCCCGGAGGGGGTGAAGAAGCTGCGCAAGCGCCTGCTCAAGGCCGGCTCCGTGGAAGAAGCGAAGCTCAAGGGGCTCAAGGAGGAGCGCGAACCGGTCTTCGTGGGTGGACTGGTGGTCGTTTCGGCGGCGATCAAGGGGCTCGGCATCGAACGCCTCGAGGTCTCCGACGGCGCCCTGCGCGAGGGCCTGCTGGAAGACCTGCTCGGCCGCATGAACCATACCGATGTCCGGGGCCGCAGTGTCGAATCCCTGGCCCGTCGCTACCATGTGGATCAGGAGCACGCCACCCGGGTCGCCTCCATGGCCGGCGAACTGCGCCGCCAGGCGGGAGAGGCGGGATGGCCGGTGTCTGGCGGCGACAATCCGTGGTATCTGGAATGGGCCGCCCGCCTCCACGAGATCGGCCTCGACATCGCCCACAGCTCCTACCACAAGCACGGGGCCTACATCCTGGCGAATGCCGACATGGCCGGCTTCTCGCGCCAGGAGCAGGCTCTGCTCGCGGCCCTGGTGCGCAGCCATCAGCGCAAATTGCGCGCCGACAGCTTCGCCGCCCTGGACGACGACATCGTGCCCGTCGCACTGCGGCTGGCCGTGCTGCTGCGGCTGGCCGTACTGCTCCACCGCAACCGGGACCCCGAGCCGCCCCCGGCTCCGCGGCTCGAGTTACCGGCGGATGACCACCCGGTCCTGTACTTCCCGGAAGGCTGGCTGAATGAACATCCGCTGACGGCCACCGACCTGGAACAGGAACAGGCCCATCTGCGAGCCGCCGGCTTCAACCTGGACTACGCCTAGGCGCTATCGTCCTCCCCTCCCGTCGACTCCATTGCGTCCCGGAGACGACGGTTCTCATCCTCGCAGCGCGCCAGTCGTCGCTCCATTTCCTTGCGCACGGTAATGTCGCGGATCAGGAGGATCCACGCCGGTTCATCTCGGTAGGTGATCCGCGAGAGATTGATCATCACGTCGCGTCGACAGCCGTCCAGCCCGCAGAGGATCGCCTCCGCGTGGCCTTCATCCCCCATCTCGCCCGTCGCGCCCCATGACAGATCGGGAAGCAGTCGGTCCGGCGCATCGCCCTCCAGTTCCTCGGCAAGCAGGGCCCCCGCCATGAGGACCAGGGCGGGATTGGCGAAGCGGACCCGGGGCTTTTCCCCATCCGAGAGGATCAGGATCCCGTCATTGGTCTGCTCCACCACGCTACGATACTTCTCGTTGAGTTCGATGAGCTTGCGGCTGATGCGCTCGCGTGCCTCCTGAGTGGCCCACTGGATCCGCTCGGTGCGCTCGGTCTGAGCCTCCAGCCGGGACAACCGCTGGCGCAGGATCCGGTTCTCGCGCTCCAGCTCCTCGGTGCGATCCCGTCGTTTCATGGGGTCATCTCCCGCAGGGCAAGGCAGACGAAGGTCTCGTTGTGGAACAATGTGCCGTGGCCCCTGGAACTCCGCAGGGGCGCGATCTCGCCGTAGCCATACATCCCCGCCACCGCCGGCTCACCCTCGAAGGCCGCCATGGCCTCGTCGATCTCGCGCCGGGTCTGGGTTCCGAGGACATAGTGGCGCGCCGCACAGGAGAACAGCACCACCGCGTCGGGCGGAGACTTCAGCATCGCGGCGGCGTCCTCGGCCGAACGGCGGGCCGCTCCGAGGATGGCCTTCGGCGAGGCGCACGCCACCTGTGCTTCGACCCCTTCGGGCACGGCCCCGGCGAACAGGATGCTGTCGTCCTCTTGCCTCAGTGGCGCACGCAGATACCGGTTGACCCCCTGACGGAACATGAGCGGGTAACTGCCGTTGATGTCCGCGGATCGACCCACCAGACCATCGTAGTAGTCGGTGGCGGGAACGCCATCGATGCGTTCGACCCGGCTGCCCCGGGCGACGTCGATGCGCACCGAGGGCCCCAGAGGGCTCCAGCCGCTATCCAGGCCATAACCGATGGCCAGGGGTCCGTGGAAAAGCAGCCCCACAGCAGCGCCCTGCAGGACCTCGTCGTCGATGAACTGGTAAGTCCGGCGGAACTCCCAGTCATCCGCCGCCAGGGCACCGAACAACGGGACTTCGGGGCCGAGGTCCGCCTGGACCTGCCGCATGATGGTTTCGCCATCCGTGCCGGAAATCGCCTCGGCGAACATCAGCCCCACGGTGGCGGTTTCGAGCGCGTCTCCGGCATCACCGGAATCCGGGCGGTTCACCTTCCAGTTCTCGTCACAACGGCATACGAAGGGCTCGAAACGAGTCCGGTCAGAGCCGAACAGCATCAGCACGGCGGAATCGGTGTGATGGCCCAGGGTCGACGACATCTCGCCATCCGAGCTGCAGCCGATCAGCCGGATCCCGGGAAAGGCATCGCGCACCGCATGGACGTGGGCCGCCGGTTCCAGGGCCCCGGAGACGAACAGCAGCGCCGCCGCCGGTGGTTCCCGACGCGGCCATTCGGCAACCGCCCGTTCGGCCAGTTCCGGAGCGGCGTGCGCCGGACTCGGGTCCTCGACGTGAATGACGACGCTGGTCAGCATGGCGCCCGGCTCAGCAACTCTCGGCCAGCCTTTCCAGGAGTACACGCTGGGCAACCACCGGCTCCATCCCCTCTTCGATTCGGGCTCGCGAATACTCGCCCTCGGCGCCCAGGAGCCAGGCCTGGGTATTGTCCGCAAGATAGGTCTCCAGCTCGTCGATGACCCGCTGACGCAGCGCATCGGTCTCCAGCGGGAATGCCACCTCCACCCGACGGAACAGGTTGCGCTCCATGCAGTCCGCCGAAGAGCCGTAGACCCGGGGCTTGCCGCCGTTCTCGAAATAATAGATGCGCGTGTGCTCCAGGAAACGGCCGATGATCGAGCGCACTTCGATGTTTTCGGACACGCCCTCGAGGCCGGGACGCAGGCTGCACATGCCGCGCACCACCAGCTGGATGCGCACACCGGCGCGGGAAGCAGAGTAGAGTCCCTGAATGATGGAGGGTTCGACCAGCGAGTTGACCTTCATGACGATCCGCGCCGGGCGGCCCGCCCCGGCGTTTTCGATCTCGCGCTCGATCCCCGCCATCAGGGTCTCGTGAAGGGTAAAGGGCGACTGCAGCAGCCTCTTCAGCTTCGGCACCCGCCCCAGGCTGGTGAGCTGCAGGAAGATGTTGTGCACATCGTCGCCGGTCTTCTGATCGGCGGTAAGCAGGCCGTAGTCGGTATACAACCGAGCGGTGCGCGCATGGTAGTTACCGGTGCCGAGGTGGACGTAGTAGCGCAGGCCCCGAGTCTCGCGCCGGATCACCAGGATCATCTTGGCGTGGGTCTTGTAACCGACCACCCCGTAGACCACATGGGCCCCGGCCTCCTGGAGCCGGTTGGCCAGGGCGATGTTCTCCTTCTCGTCGAACCGCGCGCGCAGTTCCACCACCACCGTGACCTCCTTGCCGGCCCGAGCCGCCTTGACCAGGGCGTCGACCACCGCCGAGTCCGGCCCGGTGCGGTAGAGGGTCTGCTTGATGGCGAGCACGTGCGGGTCGGCGGCGGCCTGGCGCAAGAAGTCCACCACCGGGGCAAAGGACTCGAACGGATGGTGGAGCAGGATCTCCCCCTGGCGCATGACCTCGAAGAGATCATCCGGATGGGCCAGCGATTTCGGCAGCGACGGGGTGAACGAGGGGAACTTCAGATCGTTGCGTTCCACGAGGTCGTAGACCGCCATCAACCGATTGAGATTCACCGGGCCGTTGACCTGGTAGACCGCGTCCTCCGGCAGTTCGAACTTCTCGCGCAGGTAGGCGATCATTTCCGGGGTGCAGTTGTCGGCCACCTCCAGGCGCACCGCATCGCCATATCGCCGGGACGCCAGCTCCCCTTCCACCGCCAGCAGCAGGTCGTCCACCTCCTCGGTATCGACAAAGAGATCGGAGTTGCGCGTCACCCGGAACTGATAGCAGCCGCGCACCCGCATCCCGGGAAAGAGTTCGGCCACAAAGGCGTGAATGATCGAGGAGAGGAAGACGAAGTCATGGGAACCATCGCCCGCCAGGCCGCTCGGCAACTGGATGACCCGCGGCAGCGCGCGCGGCGCCTGAACCACCGCGATCCCGCCGGTGCGGCCGAAGGCGTCCCGACCCTCGAGTTCGATGATGAAGTTGAGGCTCTTGTTGAGGATTCGTGGAAAGGGATGGGCCGGATCCAGACCCAGAGGACTGATCACCGGCGCCAGCTCCTCCTCGAAATAGCGGTGCAGCCACTCCTCCAGCTCGGTGCTCCAGTTGCTGCGGCGAATGAAGCGGATGGACTCCGCCTCCAGGGCCGGGATCAATTCGTCGTTGAGGGTCCGGTACTGTGATTCGACCAGCTCGGGGGCGATCCCGGCGATGGCGCGCACCACCTCGGCCGGACTCATGTTGTCCGGGCCGGTGGCCACCGATCCCAGTTCCGCCTTCTGGACCAGGCCCGCGGCACGCACTTCGAAGAATTCGTCCAGATTGGTGCTGGAAATACAGAGGAACTTCAGCCGCTCCAGCAGCGGATTGTCCGGATCCCGGGCCTGTTCCAGAACCCGGCGATTGAACTCCAGCAGACTCAGCTCCCGATTAATGAAGAGTTCGGGGCGCTTGAGGTCATCGGCAATCTCCATGGGTGTCATCCTGGTCAAGTTGAAACGGGCGTGATCTGTACTCGCCATCTTGCCACACCTCTTCCGACCACGGGAGGATCCTCTCCCCCTTTTACTCCCCCTGCGACAGAGGAATTAGCAAATGCCTGCGGGAATGGCAAACTGTTTGCTATACATATCGGGTTCATGACATATCGGGTTCATGCCGTTGCGAGACCAACCCATGCAGACAGACCCTCCGGAAATCGCGATCTCCCGCCCAGGAGATGGTCTGTACCCGATCCGGACAGTGGCCAGCCTCACCGGGGTCAACCCCATCACCCTGCGGGCATGGGAGCGACGCTACGGCCTCATCCGGCCCCACAGGACCCCCAAGGGCCACCGACTCTATACCCAGGGGGACATCGACCTCGTCAACCGGGTGGTCCAGCTACTGGGTCAGGGGATCTCCATCAGCCGGGTGCGCCCCCTGCTGGAGGCCGAACAGAGTACGGAGGAGGAGAACAACAAGGAAAACCCGTGGCACACCTACATCGAACGCATGCACAACGCCATCATCAAGTTCGAAGAATCGGGCCTTGACGCGGCCTACAACGAGGCTCTGGCCCTCTATCCCATCGACACGGTCACCGAATACCTGCTGCTGCCGATGATGCGCAAGCTCGGGAACCTCTGGAACCAGCGCGAGGGAGGGATAGCCGAGGAACACTTCTTCGCCACCTACCTGCGTAACAAGCTCGGCGCCCGTTTCCACCACATGAACCAGGGAAACGACGGACCGCGACTCCTCACCGCCTGTCTACCCGGCGAGCGCCATGAGCTCGGCCTGATGCTCTTTTCCCTGTCGGCGGCGGCCCGCAACTACCGCAGCATCCTCCTGGGTGCCGACGTCCCGTTACCCCAGATCGCTCTGGCTGCCGCGCGCATCAACCCCGAGGCCCTGATCCTCTCCAGCTCCATGCCGCCGGGCCGCAAGGTTCTGGAGACCGAGCTTCCGGAACTGATCCATACCGTGGAACAGCCGGTCTTCATCGGCGGCGACACCAGCATCCGCCACCATGACGCCATCGTCCGCGCCGGGGCCCGACCACTGGGCAACGAAATGGCCCCGGCACTCCGCCGCCTCGAAGAACAACTGCGAAGCCTGCAAACGGATGGCTGACACGGCCCTGGTCTGGCTGCGTCACGACCTGCGGATCACCGACAACCCCGCGCTGACCGCCGCGAGCCGCCACCGGAACCTGCTCGTGGTCCACCTGCTCGAAAGGGAGCCCGCCACCGCCGCCGACTGGTGGCGCGCCCGCCAGCTGGAGACCCTGGCCGCGGACCTTGCCGCCGGGGGTGGTCGACTCGTTCGGCTCGAGGGCGACCCCGAGGCGGTCATCCCGCGCCTGTGCACCGAACACGGCATCGGCGCCGTCTACTGGAACCGGCGCTACACCCCCGGCGGCATCGCCCGCGACAGCCGCCTGAAGTCCCGTCTGAGCAACGAGGGCCGCCACTGCCGGACCTTCAACGCCGCCCTGCTGCGCGAGCCGTGGACCCTGCGCAACCGCCAGGGTTCCCCCTACCGCGTCTTTACCCCGTTCTGGCGAGCCCTGAGCAGCGAACTGACGCCCCCCGAACCACGGCCCGCGCCGCAACGGATTCCGCCACCACCGCAGGGGGCGACGACCAATGCGCTGGAACCGGCGGACCACCTGCCGACCCCCGCCTGGTGGCAGAAGCTCGCCGCATACCAGGAGCCCGGGGAGAGGGCCGCCGGCGAACGGCTGCGCGCCTTCATCACCGACGCCGTCGACCACTATCCCGAGCAACGCGACGTTCCCGCCGTTGCCGGGACATCACGGCTCTCCGCCGATCTCCACCACGGCGCCCTGAGCCCGGGCCAGATCCTCGCCGCACTGCATGAGCGCTTCACCCATCCATTGGACAGCCCGGGAGCCGCCACCTTCCTGACCGAGATCGGCTGGCGCGAGTTCTCCCACGCCATCCTCTACCATTTCCCGGAGTCCGTGGAGGCCCCGCTGGATCCGAAATTCAACGATTTCCCGTGGCAAAGCGGCGAAACGGCGGCGTTCGCCGCCTGGCGACGAGGGGAGACCGGGATCCCGCTGGTGGATGCGGGCATGCGCGAACTCTGGACCACCGGCTGGATGCACAATCGCGTACGCATGGTCGTCGCCTCGTGGCTGACCAAGAACCTCGGCCACCACTGGCGCGACGGCGCCGCCTGGTTCCTCGAGACCCTGGTCGATGCCGACACCGCCAGCAACACCCTGGGATGGCAGTGGGTCGCCGGCTGCGGCGCCGACGCGGCACCCTACTTCCGGATCGTCAACCCGGTTCGCCAGGCCGAGCGCTTCGACCCGGAGGGGGCCTACATCGCCCGCTGGGTACCGGAACTGAGCCTGTTGCCGCCGCGCTGGCGCCGGGAGCCCTGGAAGACCCCGTTCCGGGAACAGAACCGTACGGGCTTCACCCCCGGACGCGACTACCCGCCCCCGCAGGCCGACCCGGCCGAATCCCGCCGAGCGGCCCTGGCTCGATTCCGGGAGTTCCGGATTTAGGCGGTCGTGAGGCGGCGGCGTGGGGATGTCTCCTCGACCGGAGGGCGTCGGCCGCAGGGATGCGGCCGTCGAGCCTACACGGACGTATTCACGGCGTCCCTCCGGGCGAGGAGACATCCCCACGCCGCCGCCTCACGACCGCCTAAATCCGGAGCAGCGCCGCCCGCCGTGCCGCCCCGAGCAGGCCGACGCGCGGCTCGGTGACCAGATGGACCGGCAACCGCTCCGCCAGATGGCGCATGGCGCCCTTGTCCAGAAAGGCTTCCCGGAACCCCGGCCCCGTCAGGAACTCGACCAGCCGCGGGGCGATGCCACCCGCCAGATAGACCCCGCCGGTGGCCACTGCTTCCAGCCCGACGTCCCCTGCCACGCTGCCGTAGATCCCGGAAAAGATGGTGAGGGTCTCGACCGCCAGCGGGTCCTCGCCGGCCACACCGGCGCGACCGAGGACGGCGGCCGGGTCCTCCGCTTCGGCCAGGGCGCGGGCCAGGGCCTCGCCGGGGACCCGACCCCGCTCTTCCCGGAGATATTCGGCGATCCGGGCCAGACCGGGGCCGGACAGCAAAGTCTCGCGGTGAACACGGCCGAGACGCGCGTGCCAGTAGTCCAGCAGGCCGCGCTCGATGGCGGTGCGCGGGGCGAAGCCGGCGTGGCCGCCCTCGCTGGCGACGACCGCGTGGCCGGTGCCGCACGGGATCCGCCACCCCATGCCGAGTCCGGTGCCGGCGCCGAGGTAGGCCTGCGGGGCGTGTGGCTCGGGCTCCCCGGGCAGGAGGTTCAGCAGCTGATCGCCGGTCAGGGTCGGCAACCCCTCGCCGACACCGGTGAAATCGTTGATCAGTTCGACGTGTTCGATGGCGAGGTCGGAGGCCAGGGCGGTGGCGTCGAGTCGCCACGGCAGGTTGGTCACCCGCGCCGTGGTTCCGCTCACCGGTCCGGCGACAGCGAAACAGGCGCGTTCCGGCCACGCCTCTTGATAGCCGGCTTCGGTGGCCGCCGCGCGCAGGGCGGCCGCTGGCCCCGAATGGTCCGTGCTGGCGACCTGATGTTCCAGCACCGGTCGCACGCTGTCGCCGTCCACCTCGGCGACAAGGAAACGGGCATTGGTCCCGCCAATGTCTCCGGCCAGAACGCGCATCGACGATCTCCCCTGTGCTGCTGGTGGTTCCCCCGATGCTGCATCGGGACATGTGCTCTTGCTATAGTACAGGTCACAAACCGCACGGAACTCCGCAATGACCTCGAATCAGGATAACAGACCGAACGAGGCGGATTCGCCGTTGGATGAACCCCGCTCCGGGGAGGATCTCCTCGCGGAGGGGCTCGAGCGCGCCCACACCATCATCCGGCGCTGCTCCACCGAACACGGCTTCCTCGCCTCTCCGACCAAACACGCCAACTACCGCCGTATCTGGGCGCGCGATGGCACGGTACTCGGCCTGGCGGCGCTGATGTCCGGCGATCCGGAGCTCATCGAGACCTTCGGTCGCACGCTGCGGACCCTGGAGCGCAACCAGGGACCTCACGGCGAGATCCCGAGCAATGTCGATCCCGCCTCTCAGCGGGTCTCCTTCGGTGGAACCACCGGACGGGTGGATGCCAGTCTCTGGTTCGTCATCGGCTGTGGTGAATACTGGCAGTGCACCGGTGACGATGACTTCATCGAGGCGATGCTCCCGGCTCTCGAGCGAGTACGTTTCCTGCTGGGGGCATGGGAGTTCAACAATCGCGGCCTCCTCTACATCCCGGAGACCGGCGACTGGGCCGACGAGTACATCCAGTCGGGTTATGTGCTCTATGACCAGGTGCTTTACATGCAGGCGCTGCGGACCATCTGCGTCATCCATGAGCACGTCCACGGCTCCTCCGACCACGTGCTGCTGGAGAAGATCGGACGCCTGTACCACCTGCTGCGCGCCAACTACTGGTTCAACGGCACCACCGATCCCGGACCGGATGCCTACCACGAGGTGCTCTTCCGTCACGGGCTGGAGGCGGCAAAACGCCGCCCCGAAGGGGCCCACTACTGGCTCCCCTTCTTCTCCCCGAGCGGCTACGGATTCCGCTTCGACGCCTTCGCCAACGTGCTGGTCTCGCTGATGCGCGTGGCCTACGATGACCAGCGCACCGAGGTCGATCGCTTCATCGAGGGCATCGTGTCGGATGAGTTGCCCCTGCTCCCGGCCTTCCACCCGGCCATCGATCCGGAAGACCAGGACTGGGAAGACCTGCAACTGAACTTCTCGTACACCTTCCGCAACCACCCTCACGAGTACCACAACGGCGGTCTCTGGCCCCTGATCACCGGCTTCTACGTGGCTGACCTGGCCCTGCGCGGGAAGCACGACGCGGCCCGTCGACACCAGGCCGCACTGGTCCGGGCCAACGCTCTGCCCATGGAGGGCGAGCCGTGGTCGTTCCCGGAATTCGTTCACGGCCGTGAGTTCACCCCCGGCGGAACCCGGTTCCAGGGCTGGAGTGCCGCGGCCGTGCTCGTGGGGCACTACGCACTGGAGGGCGAATCGGTGATTCGCATCGGCCATGAACTCTAGACTGCTGCTCTGTTCCGATCTCGATCGCACCCTGCTGCCCAACGGCCCGTGGCCGGAGTCGCCGGAGGCACGCCGCCACCTGCACACCTTCGCCGACCACCCGGGGAGCGCCGTGGCCTACGTCAGCGGCCGCCACGAGGCCCTGCTGCGCGAGGCCATCGCCACCTACGAGCTGCCGTGGCCCGACTTCGCCGTCGGCGATGTCGGCACCACCATCTATCTGATCGACGGCGAGAACTGGACCCCGTGGGCCGCCTGGCACGATCACATCGCCACCGACTGGGCCGGCCGGGGACATGCCGATTTGCGCGCCGCCCTGGAGGGTCTGGACGGCCTTACCCTCCAGGAGGAGGAGAAGCAGAACACCTTCAAGCTCTCTTTCTACGCCCCGATGGAGACCGAACGAACCACCCTCCTGGAGGCGGTGGAAAAGCGGCTGGCGCCGTTGGACGTGCGGTGCAGCCTGATCTGGAGCCTCGACGAGGCGGCCGGAACCGGGCTGCTGGACATTCTTCCGGAGCGAGCCACCAAGCGCCATGCGGTGGAGTTCCTGGTGGCGCATCAGGGCTTCGAGCGGGATCGCACCGTCTTTGCCGGTGACTCCGGCAACGACCTCCCGGTCTTTGCGAGCGGGCTCAACGCCGTACTGGTCCGCAATGCCAGTGACGAGGTCCAACGGGAAGCACGGGAAATGGCCGAACGGGCCGGCGACCCGGAGCGGGTCTATGTCGCTCGGGGCGACTTCCTCGGCATGAACGGCTACTATGGCGCCGGTGTGCTGGAGGGGCTGGCCCATTTCCACCCGGAAGTGCGTGGCTGGCTCGCCTCCCCATGACCCCCCAGGGAACGGAAAAGGCCGAACATGGATCCCTCTGAAGAGCGCACCCTGCGCCAGCGCCTGCACCAGCTGCGCCGGGAGCACCGCGAGCTGGACGACCACATCGCCCGACTGACCGCCGAACGGGTGGGTAACCAGCTGGAGCTGAGCCGAATGAAACGGCGCAAGCTGCAACTGAAAGATGATATTGCCCGGCTCGAAAGCCTGCTCATCCCCAATCTCAACGCCTGAAGGACCGTATGACCGACACCACCCTGCCCGGCGGCCTGAGTGATCTCTGTCGCCAGAACGCGATCACCCTCCATCCCTTCGACATGGGCCGCCAGATCCGCGCCTTCGAGGCGGAAACCTTCGCCGCCCTGGAGGCGGGCCACGGCACCTATCCGTGGCCCTTCCAGCGCAAGGCCCGGCTGGCCCTGGTGGGTGAGGGAACCGATGCGGAACCGTTCGTCTGGTTCCTCGACCTGCCTCTGGACGAGGCGGGCCATCTCCATCCCGCCGTGCGCGACGATCTCCTCGCCCGTCTGGCGGAGAGCCACGCCCGCAGCCGGCAGGACGACGACATGGCGGACGACGCCCTGAGCGACCCGCTGAAGGACAGTGCCTATGGCTTCACCCCGGACCAGGAGCGCATGGCCGCACTGCACGCCCGCGCCGCGCTGACCCTCGGGCACCCGCCATCAGCCTACTACGAACACGCCCGGCTCTATCTGGATGGCGAACACGGCTGGGAACAGTGGGCCTTTCTCGGGGTCCAGGGGCTGGCCGACATCGCCGCGCGCATTCGCGAGGACGGCAACACCGAGCGCGTCGCCGCCGCCATTCCCCATCTGCCGGAGACCCCCTTCACCGCCCTGGCGCGGCAACTGGAGCACACCACCGTGCCCGAGCCGGTGGCCACGGCGATCCTGGAACGCGTCCACGCCGCCGACGCGGAGGCCGCCGCCATGGGCCTGCGCGCCCTCTCCGCCGCCGAGGAACCCGCCCCGCGCCGCGCCTGGCTCCACGAGCGTCTGGCCGACGTGGATCCCGAAACCGATGTCCCCCTGCTCGCCGCCCTGGCCGCCCGCGCCTGGGAAGACCTGGCCGAGCCGGCCATCGCCGCCCCTTTCCTGGAGGCCCTGGCCCACGGGCCGGGCGGCCGCGAGGGTTTCGTCAACACCGTCCGGGAACTGCTCGCACTCGAGGCACTGCGGGCGCATCTGCATCCCGTCCTGGTGGACGATCAGCGCGGGGAGGCGGTTCGAGAGGCGGTCGGGGAATTGTTCGGTTTTTCGAGCTGAGAGGGTCGGCCGCCTCCCGAACCGGCACCCCGGGCTCCGGAACGATGCAGCCCGGATTCGTGCCCCTTTACCGCCCCTTCAACGCGGCGATGAACGTATCCAGCACCTGGATCCGAGCCACTCGCTTGTCCTCTCCGGCCACCAGCGTCCACGGCGCGTGAGATGTCGAAGTTCGGCCGACCATGTCCTCGACGGCCGCCTGGTAGGCCGGCCATTTCTCCCGGTTGCGCCAGTCCTCGTCAGTGATCTTGTGTTTCTTCCATGGGGTCTCTTCCCGCTCGCGGAAACGGCGCAACTGTTCCTCGGGACGGATGTGCAGCCAGAATTTCAGCACCGTGGTGCCATGCTCGGCGAGCTGTTCCTCGAAGCGATTGATCTCGGCGTAGGCCCGCATCCATTCCTGGTCCGTAGCGAAGCCCTCCACCCGCTCCACGAGCACCCGACCATACCAGGAGCGGTCATAGATGGTGACGTACCCGTCACGCGGGACCTGGCGCCAGAAACGCCACAGGTAATGGTGGGCCTTTTCCTCGTCGGTGGGCGCAGCAATGGAGAGGACCCGATAGAGACGGGCGTCCATGGCACCGGTGACGCGGCGAATCGCGGAGCCCTTGCCGGCCGCATCCCAGCCTTCGAACACGGCGACCACCGAGCGATGGTTGTTCCAGCCGTCCCAGATGAGGGTATTGAGTTCCCGCTGGCGCTCCTTGAGCCGCAGGCGGTAATCCTCATCCTCGAGGGTCCGGTCCAGGTCCACGGTATCCAGCAGAGCCGGGCCTTCGACATGGCCGGGGGTACGCGGGTTGTGGACCGCCGGTTTCGGTTTCGACGGGCGTTTGCGTCCCAGATGACCGCGCATGGCGTCGAGCAGGGTGCGGCCCAGGGTCAGATCGCGGTAGCGGCGATTGCTCGCTTCGATGATGTACCACGGGGATTCGCCGGTATCGGTGGCCTGGACGACCTTCTCGGCGGTGGCTCGCAGGGCCTCGTAATGGCCCTCGGGGTCGCGATCGAGTTCGGTCAGCTCATGGCGCGCGCCCTGCTTCGCCACCTCACGGATCGCCCGTTTTTTCTTGCCTTTTCTGCCCTTCTTGTCTCCATCGGGGCGGCGCTTGGAAAGGCGTTTCGCCTGGTCCTCGGCGCCGAGGTGGAGCCAGAACTTCACGATGAGGGTGTTGTCGACGTTGAGCATGTGTTCGAGATCGGCGATGCGGTGGAGTTCGCGTTCCAGAGTGGCATCGTCCATTTCCCCGAGGGTCGCCTCGATCAGCGGCTGACGGTACCAGCCGCCGAAGAACAGAGCGACCTCGCCCTTGCCCGGCAGACGCCGCCAGTAGCGCCATTGCGGCGGACGCTGGCGCTCCTCATCGGTCTCGTCCCAGAAAGCGGCGGTATCCATGCCGCGAGTATCCAGCCACTTGTTCAGGCGGTCGGCGACCTCGCTCTTGCCCGCCCCTTCCATCCCGGAGACGATGATGATCAGCGGCACCGCCTCGTGGTTCAGCGCCCATTGGGCCTGAAGCAGCTGGGTGCGCAGCTCCGGCTCCTCCGCCTTGAAGGCCTCCTTGGTCAGTTTGCGTCCAAGTTCCGCTGTTTCGAACACGTTCCCCCCCCACCTGCATTCATGGCCCGAACCGCATCAGCCGCTGAAAACACCCCCCGAACGCAAGACGCCCCGCTCGAAGGCGGGGCGTCCTTTAGGCATCAATCAGCGTTGTCGGCTCAGTTCGGCGTCACGCTGGTGGCCTGCATGCCCTTGGGGCCACGCTCACTTTCAAAGCTGACCGACTGGCCCTCTTCGAGGCTACGGAAGCCATCCGCCTGGATCACGGAGAAGTGCACGAACACGTCCTCTCCACCGTCTTCAGGCGCAATGAAGCCGAAGCCCTTGGCATTATCAAACCACTTAACAGTACCGTTCATCAGAAATAACCTCTGTTTTACATTACAAAAAGACCGCACACAGCCGACGTATTGCTTTTCGATGCGTGCACGTCCAGTGTAGACCTTACTGACAATAACGCAAGGGGAAACTACTCCTCCTTGCCCGATTCCTCCTGGATCCAGCGCTCCAGCACATCGCAGACCTTTTGCGCCTGGTCCACGCTGGAGATGTTGAACTTCGACTTGGCCAGAAAGGTTCCACCGCGCTTCTGGTAGCGGCGGATGGTGAACTTCGGTGCGCCGAAGTCCCCCTTCGAGCGGTCCAGCTCCTGGTACTTGAACAGGATGGTGGTCCACGCTCCGCGGGTCAGGACCTCCTTGTCCAGTTCACGCACCACTTCTTCACCGCCCTCGCTCCAGGCGACACTCAGATCATCGATGGTATCGGCCACGCCGGACCTCCTCTCGTTACGCGTTGTCGTGATCGTCCTGCAAACGGCGAGTGCGCAGACCGAGTTCGTCGGCGACCGCGACCCCATCGGCACCGCTAACCACCGCAGTGCTTGCCCCGCCGTCCTTGAGATAGGTCTCGGCCACCCGGCACATGGCCGCCTGGTCCACGGCCAGCAAGCGGTCCCGGAAACGCTGGCGGCTCTCCGGAGTGCGCCCGTAGAGCCGGCCGTGGAAGTCATGGCGCGCCTCGCCGGCCGGCGAACGCGGCTTGTCCAGCTGGCTCACCACGCCCAGGATCGCCTCTTCCACCGCCGACCAGTCGTGATCCCGCCCCAGGAACCAGTCCACCGAGCGGTCGAAATCGTCCAGGGTCTCGGCCAGCCGCGGATCCCGGTAGGAGAAGAAACGGAAGGTGGCGTTGTCGGAATCCTGGGCGGCCCCGGCGCCGTACGCGCCACCCTGTTCGCGGATGGCGCGGTGCAGGAACTGGTTGCGCAGCAGTACGCCCAGCGCGGTCAGTGGCGCGGCATCCGGATGGTCCACCGGCACTGTGGGGAAGGCACGGGCACAGAAGTTCACTTGACTCTGGGTGATCCAGAGCTCGTTCACCGGCTCGCGCACCCGTTCCGGGCTGAACGGCGCCATTCCGGCGTCCCACTCCCGCGGCACCGTGCCGGCGTGTTCCGCCATCGAGCGCGCCATGGCGGCCTCGTGTTCCGGCTCGCCCACCAGCAGGAACTGGCGCGGCGCGGCCTGGATGGCCGCGTGCAGACGCTGCAACCGACCCACCACGTCATCCAGCGTCGCCTCGCGTTCGCTCTCGAGGGAGGCGTCCAGCGCCTTGAGCCGACGCAGCCCTTCCAGGCCGCGCAGGTCGTGGGTCAGCCGCGCCGCCGGACTCATGCCGGCGGTGGCCGCGCGCATGGCGAGAACATGGCCGTTGCCGGTCACCGCGCGCTCCTGGCGGGCGCGCTGCTGGGCCACCAGGTCGCGCAGATAGTCGCGCTCGTCGAAGCGCACCGCGTTCAGCGTGGCGTTGAGCAACTCGGCCAGCTCGCCGCCGTTGCGCTCCAGCGCCTTGCCGCTGAGCACCAGGTAGCCGTGAACCGACTGCTCGTCGTCCAGGGACCCCTGCACCGAGGAATGGACGCTGACACCGCCACTGATGGCATCCTGCCACGCCTGAGTGGCGCGGTAGTCGCGCTCGCCGACGCCCAGCTCGGTGACGCAGTCGGTGTAGAGCGGCAGCAGTTCCAGCAGCTCCGGCTCCAGTCGGGGCAGGTCGACCACCACCTGCTGGTAGACCAGGCCATTGGTACCCTGACCGTAGAAAGTGGTCGGTGCCGGCATGTCCTCAAGGGTGTGTGATTCGGGGGCCGGACGCTGGGGTGGCACATCTTCGATGCCGACCTTCGGCAGGATGGAGGGATCATCCTCCTGATTCTGCCGTTCGGCCAGGGCGCGGGCACGCTCCACCAGGGCGCGACGCTGGTCGTCGTCGAGCAGCGCCGCCTCCTGATCCAGCCGTGCGCGCTCGGCCAGTCGAGCGCGTTCGCTGATGTCCGGCTCCGGGCGCAGGGTCAGTCGCACCCGGTGCGGGTTGTCCAGCAGCCACTCGCGCACCAGGCGCGGGATGAAGTCCGGATCCGCCGTCTCGGCGCGCAGGCGCTCCAGGGCGTCGTCCAGGTCCCACAGGGAGAGGGGATCGCCGCGATGGATCGCCGCGGAAAGCCCCTCCAGGATCAATTGCAGCCCGAACGGCATGCCGTCGCCGTCGATCTCGCGCTGGTTGAGTTCGATCTGGTGCAACACCGCCGCGACCCGTTCCTCCGGGATGCCGTCGCGGGCCACCGACTCGAGGGTCTCCAGCACCAGCTGCTCGAGCGCGGCGGCGTTTTCCGGCTCCGACCCCTCCAGACCACAGACAAAGCTCATCTCCTTGTTGGAGTCCTCGACCCCGCACAGCGGCGACGGATTGGTGCCGAGATCGGTGCTCTCGAGGGCGTGGCGCAACGGCGAGGCGCTGTTGTCCAGAAGAACCCCCGAGAGGAGCTGGGCGCGCAGCTGGTCGTCCATGTTGGTTGAACGGCCCAGCAACCAACCCATCACATGGTGGGTCTTCTGGGCCGTCTCCCCCGCCTCCACGGCGTAACCCTCTTCCACCCGCAGCGGCGCGTGGTAGCGCTTCTCGTCCGGCACCTCCATGCGCCGATCGAGAGCCTCGAACTCCTTCAGCGCCCGCTCCTCGAAGACCGCCTGATTTTCCGCCGCCGGGATGTCACCGAAGGTCATGAAGACCGCGTTGGAAGGGTGATAGTGGGTGGCATAGAAGGCGCGCAGCTGCTCCCAGGTCAGTTCCGGGATGTGCTCCGGCTCACCGCCGCTGTTGTGGTGATAGGTCACCGACGGAAAGATGTAGCGGGTCAGCTCCTGGAAGAGCACCGCCGTGGGCGAACTCATCGCCCCCTTCATCTCGTTGTAGACCACCCCGCGCCGCACCAGCGGCGTACTCGGATCCTCCGGATCCTCGAACTCGAGGCGATGGCCCTCCTGGGAGAAATCGAGCTCGTCGAGATTGGCGAAGAAGACCGAATCGAGATAGACATCGAGGAGATTGAAATAGTCCTTGCGATTGGTGCTCGCAAAGGGATATGCCGTCCAGTCACTGCTGGTCAGCGCATTCATGAAGGTATTCAGCGACCGCCGGATCATCATGAAGAAGGGGTCACGCACCGGATAGTTGCGACTTCCGCAGAGCACCGTGTGCTCGAGGATATGGGCCACTCCGGTGGAATCCTGCGGCATGGTGCGCAGGCCGACGAGGAAGACGTTCTCGGGGTTGTCGGCGGCGATGTGGTAGTGGATGGCGCCGGTCACCCGGTGGCGATAGCTCTCCACTGTCACCTTCAGGGCCTCCACGGGGGTGGATCCCAGCCACTCGAACGCCGGATGGGCCGGGCTCGCGTCCGTCTGTGCCGTCTTCGCCGTCAGATCAACCGCCGTACTGTTCATACTCTCCTCGTCGTGAATGCTGAACGGGTGCGTTCGTTAGACTCTTTCCAAGCATGGGGGCTCAAGGGCTCGGGCACAAGCCCGTGCTTGTCGGATCGGGCGTCTTCGGTCACGCCCTGCGTGATTTTCGGGGTTTGCGGGACGTATTCACGGCGTCCCCGTGGCGCAAAGGATGGCCAGCGCCCGACTCCGGCCCGCCGCCGGGACTCCACCCGCCCCGGCACGAACGGTGAATCAGCTCGGCAGCTTGAGGTCCTTCCACAGATTCAGCGTCGGCTTCGACTGATTCATGCTGTAGAAGTGCAGCCCCGGCGCACCCTGCTCCAGCAGCTCCTCGCACATGCGCAGATTCACGTCATGGCCGAAGGCCTGCAGCGACTCCTTGTCGTCGGCCAGTTCATCGGCGCGCCAGCGGTACCAGCGCGGCAGATCGGCGCCGCACATGTTGGAGAAGCGCTGCAGCTGCTCCCAGTTGATCAGCGGCATGATGCCGGGGATCACCGGCACCGAGCAGTCACGCTTCTCGAGCTCGTCGATGAACCGGTAGTAGGCGTCGGCGTTGAAGAAGTACTGCGTGATCGCCTTGTCGGCGCCGGCGTCGATCTTGCGCTTGAAGTTGTCGATGTCCGCCGAGGCCGACGGCGCCTGCGGATGGAACTCGGGATAGGCGCCGACCTCGAGCTCGAAGTGGTCGCCATACTCGGCGCGCAGGAATTCGACCAGCTCGTTGGCGTAGCTGAACTCGCCGGAGGGGCCGCGGGTACCGGAGGGCACGTCGCCGCGCAGGGCGACGATGCGCTTGACGCCCATGGCCTTGTAGCCCTCGACCAGCTCGCGAATGTCCTCTTTGCTGGAGGTAATGCAGGAGAGGTGCGGTGCGGCGTCGAGGCCGACATCCAGCATCTCCTGGACCGTCTCCACGGTGCCCTTCTGGGTGCTGCCGCCGGCCCCGAAGGTCACGGAGACGTACTCCGGATTCAGCGCCGCGAGCTTGTCGCGCACCTTGAGCAGACGCTCACGCGCCTCCTCCGACTTGGGCGGGAAGAATTCGATGCTGTAACTCTTCTTGAATTGCTTCTGGGATTCCATGTGCTACCCCCTTGGTCAGGGTCATAAAAAAGGGAAGGTCCGTCAGCCCACCGAAGCGGGCCGCCGGCCTTCCCCCTGAAGCCGAAAGGCGGCGGACCGCCTGAGGCTTAGTACCGGTAATGCTCCGGCTTGAACGGACCCTCCGGCGAGACGCCGATGTAGTCCGCCTGCTCCTTGGAGAGCGTGGTCAGGTTGACACCGATCTTCTTCAGATGCAGTGCGGCGACCTTCTCGTCCAGGTGCTTCGGCAGCATGTAGACCTGGTTGTCATACTTCTCGCTGTTGTTCCACAGCTCGATCTGGGCCAGGGTCTGGTTGGTGAAGGAGTTGGACATCACGAAGCTCGGATGGCCGGTACCGCAACCCAGGTTCACCAGACGGCCTTCGGCCAGCAGGATGATCTTCTTGCCGTCGGGGAACTCGATGTGGTCCACCTGCGGCTTGATGTTGTCCCACTTGTACTGCTTCAGGCCGGCAACGTCGATCTCGTTGTCGAAGTGGCCGATGTTGCAGACGATGGCGTCATGCTTCATGGCCTTCATGTGATCATGGGTGATGACGTTGTAGTTGCCGGTGGCGGTCACGAAGATGTCGCCGTGCGGTACGGCCTCTTCCATGGTCACGACCTTGTAGCCGTCCATCGCCGCCTGCAGGGCGCAGATCGGGTCGACTTCGGTGACCCACACCTGGGCGCCGAGGCCGAGCAGCGACTGGGCGGAGCCCTTGCCGACGTCGCCGAAACCGGCAACCACGGCGATCTTGCCCGCGACCATCACGTCCGTGGCGCGCTTGATGGAGTCGACCAGCGACTCACGGCAGCCGTACAGGTTGTCGAACTTGGACTTGGTGACCGAGTCGTTGACGTTGATCGCCGGCACGGTCAGCTCGCCCTTCTTGGCCATCTCGTAGAGACGGTGGACGCCGGTGGTGGTCTCCTCGGAGATCCCCTTCACGTCCTTCATCAGATCGGGGTAGTCCTGACCCATCATGGCGGTGAGGTCACCACCGTCGTCCAGGATCATGTTCGGGCGCCAGCCGTCGGGGCCGAAGATGGTCTGCTTGATGCACCACTCGTACTCTTCCTCGGTCTCGCCCTTCCACGCGAAGACCGGGGTCCCGGCGGCGGCGACGCCGGCGGCGGCCTGGTCCTGAGTGGAGAAGATGTTGCAGGAGGACCAGCGCACTTCGGCACCCAGCTCCTGCAGGGTCTCGATGAGGACCGCGGTCTGGATGGTCATGTGCAGGCAGCCGGCGATGCGGGCGCCCTTCAGCGGCTTGTCCTTGCCGAACTCCTCGCGGGTGGCCATCAGGCCGGGCATTTCGCCTTCCGCGATCTGGATCTCCTTGCGGCCCCATTCGGCCAGGGAGATGTCGGCAACTTTATAATCCGGGTCGAGGTTTTCGACGGGAGATTCAACCATGGAGAAATTCTCCTATTTGAAATTACAGGAAATGCGCGGCGCCACCGAACCGTGGCGCCGCGGCGGGAGTCGACCCGCGCTTCAGACGCCGGCGGCGTTGCGCAGGGCCTCGGCCTTGTCGGTCCGCTCCCAGGTCAGCTCGTCCTCGGTCCGGCCGAAGTGGCCGTAGGCCGCCGTCTGGCGGTAGATGGGACGGAGCAGATCGAGCATCTGGACGATGCCCTTCGGCCGGAGGTCGAAGTGCTCGCGCACCAGCGCCTCCAGCTTGTCCTCGGAGACCTTGCCGGTCCCGAAGGTGTCGACACGCACGGAGGTCGGCTCGGCCACGCCGATGGCGTAGGAGACCTGCACCTCGCAGCGCTTGGCCAGGCCGGCGGCGACGATGTTCTTCGCCACGTAGCGGCCGGCGTAGGCGGCGGAACGGTCGACCTTGGACGGGTCCTTGCCGGAGAAGGCGCCGCCACCGTGGCGACCCATGCCGCCGTAGGTGTCGACGATGATCTTCCGGCCGGTGAGACCGCAGTCGCCCACCGGGCCGCCGATGACGAAGCGGCCGGTCGGGTTGATGTGGTACTTGGTGTTGCTGTCCAGCCACTCGGTGGGCAGGACCGGCTTCACCACGTGCTCCATCATGGCCTCTTCGAGGTCCTTCTGGCTGATCTCTTCATCGTGCTGGGTGGAGAGCACCACGGCATCGATACCGACCGGCTCGGAACCCTCGTAGCGCAGGCTCACCTGACTCTTGGCGTCGGGACGCAGCCACGGCAGGGTGCCGTCCTTGCGGACGATGGACTGGCGCTCCACCAGACGGTGGGCCAGGGAGATCGGGGCCGGCATCAGCACGTCGGTCTCGTCGACGGCGAAGCCGAACATCAGACCCTGGTCGCCGGCGCCCTGGTCCAGGTGCAGGCCAGCGCCCTCGTCAACGCCCTGGGCGATGTCGGGGGACTGTTTGTCGAGGGAGACCAGAACGGCGCAGGTCTCGTAGTCGAAGCCCATGGCGGAGGAGTTGTAGCCGATGTCCTTGACCACTTCACGGGCGATCTCGTTGTACTCGATCTTGGCCGTGGTGGTGATCTCGCCGGACAGGATGATCATGCCGGTGTTGATCATGGTCTCGCAGGCAACCCGGGCGTTCGGGTCTTCCTTGAGGATGGCATCGAGGATGCCGTCGGAAATCTGGTCAGCCACCTTGTCGGGATGGCCCTCGGAGACTGATTCGGAAGTAAACAGGCTGGTGTTCGACATTATTTGGGTCGCTCCTAGCTTTTAGTTTGGCCCCAGATGTGGGGTTACACAAAAGACCGCCCCGATCCTGCACTGGGCGGGCCGCGTACAAATTGTTTTACGCCGTTTGCAGCGAGATACCGGCGAGCAAGCGACTTCGAGTCGCATTCCGGGCAACGTACTGCCTTTCGTCGGTCCAGATAGGATTGAACTGTACCGGCCGCCTTGTCGCGGCGGCCCCGCTATCGGGGCCTCGGTGACGAGAGTCGCTTGCGGATGCAGTGGCAGCCCGAACGTTACCCCTGTTTGGTGACGTCCGCATTACGAAGGCGCCGCTGCATTACCTGGGCAGTAAAGCACAAACCCTCGTCATTTTCAACCGCGCCCCCCCGTCCGCGCCCGGGTGCCCCCCGCGCAAACCCGAGACATGTAACTGATTTCAAAGGATCAAATCCAGAGCCCGCGCACCAATTGCCGGGCCATCCACGCATCGGGGTTCTGTATAGTTTCTGAACAACGGCGAGCGCGAGCGCGGCTCGTCGTTTCCCACCCCTTGAAAATCCGTATACTGGACACCAGCTCGACCGTAGTGGGACGGCCTCGCGGCCTCGAGTGCCGCGGTCCAACTCCGGCCCGCCGGTCCGGGCCCCCCGACCGGCACCCCGCTTACCCTTCAGTTACCAACAAGGAGTGAATCACCCATGCGCAAATCGTTCCTGTTCACCGCCCTGCTCGCCCTCGGCTCGGCCACCCTGCTCGCCGGCTGCGGCGAAAGCGGCGAAAAGGCCGTGAGCGAAGACGCCGCCAAGGCCATCGACTATCGCCAGGGCGCCTTCCAGGTCATCGGCTGGCACTTCGGTCCGCTGGGCGGCATGGTCAAGGGCGAGATCGACTACGACGCCGACCTCTTCGCCCGCAACGCCGAGCGCATCGCCCAGGTGGCCCCGATGGTCCTCGAGGGCTTCGCCGACAAGGACCAGACCCACATCGGCTCCGATGCCAAGGCCGCCATCTGGGAGGACTGGGACACCTTCGAACAGGGCATGAACCGTTTCGAGCAGCGCGCCCAGGTTCTTGCCGAAACCGCCGAGTCCAGCGACGACCTCGACGAAATCCGTCCGAAGTTCAAGGACGTGGCCGAAACCTGCAAGGGCTGCCACGACGAATTCCGCGTCGAATGACCCGGGAGGCTCGCGTCCCGCTCCGGGTCGCGACAGCCGCGTAATGAAAAAGGGCCGACACCTCGTGTGTCGGCCCTTTTTCATGTCCGTTCACCCCGCTCCGCGACGAGTCTCAGCCGAACCAGGCGATGCCCCCCGCGACCAGCGCCACCGAGATGGCCAGGACCAGCAGTGCCCGTGACAGCGGGGCAATCCAGGGCGGTTTTGCACCGGTCTCGTCGACCCGGTAGCCGGTGATCATCGGTTTGACCAGGTTCTCGCCACGCACCACCCGGTAAATCCCCATGACCACGATGTGCAACGCGATGAGCAACAACAGCCCATCGAAGACGACGTTGTGCCAGGTGGTCAGCAGGCTTCGTGTATCACCATCGACCAGCCCGGCGAACGGGCCGCTGAGGAGTACATCGTCGTCGGCGAACAGGCCGGTAACGGCCTGGACAGCGATCAGGGCCAGCATCGCCAGGATGGCCAGGGCGCCCAGCGGGTTGTGTCCCGGGGTGGAAGCGTGGGCACCGCGATGCCAGTTGCGCAGATAGTTCAGGACCGTACGGGGGCCACGCACGAAGTCGCTGAAACGCGCCGTCTCGCTGCCCACCAGCCCCCACAGCAACCGGAAGACCAGCAGTGTCAGGATGGTGTAACCGGCCCATCGATGGACGGTAAAACCGTCGCTCCCCTGTTCGGCGGAGAACCAGGCAACGGCAATGGCCGCTACCAGTACCCAATGGAAGATCCGGATCGGCCCGTCCCAGACCTGGATGCGTGTACCGGAATCCCGCATTCGGAAACCTCCTCGTACCTGTTCGTCCCGTGGCAATGGAAACGGTTCGGAGCCCCGGATTCAGGCGGAACTCTCCGTGTTCTTGTGGCCCTCGGTCAGTCCGGCGACCACTCGGCGCGCCAGGGAGGCGGCCTCGAACTTGGTCAACGTGGCATCGGCGCCGACCTTTTCGGCCTGCTCGGTATTGATGATCCCGGTCAGCGAAGTGTGCAGAAGTACATAGAGATCCGACAGGGCATGTTCCTGGCGAATGGCGCGGGTCAGGCTGTAACCGTCCATCTCCGGCATCTCGATGTCGGAGATGACCATGCCGATCTCGTCCCGCACCGGCTTGCCCTCGGCCACGATGCCGCGCAGGTACTCCAGCGCCTCCTTGCCGTCCTGCGCCATGACGTAGTCCACGCCAAGCCGCTCCAGGGTTCGCGCCGTCTGCTTGCGGGCAATGGCGGAATCGTCCACCACGAGAACCCGGTGGCTGCCTTCGGCCAGGGTCCCGTCGATACCGAGGTCACCCTCGGTATCCATGCCCAGCTCGACATGCTCGTCGAGGATGGTCTCGAACAGGACCTTTTCGACGTCGAGGATCTCCACCAGATGCTCGTCGAGGTAGGTCACGCCGGTGACATAGCCAGCCCGTGACGAATTGTGCGGCGGCCGATGCACCTCCTTCCAGTCGAGAACGACGATCCGATCCACCGCCGCGACCCGGAAGGCGGTCAGACGACTATTGAATTCGGCGATGATCATCATCCCCGGACCCGAGCGGTCGGCCCCCTTGAAGCCGACCGCTCGGGCCAGATCCACCACGGAAACGGAATCGCCCCGGAACTGGGTCACGCCGAGTACGGCAGGATGCGACTCCGGCAGGTGATTCAGGCGTGGGGTCTGCACAACCTCCTTGACCTTCAGCACATTGATCCCGAAGAGCTGGCTCCCTCCCAGGGTGAACAACAGCAGCTCCAGGCGGTCGGACTCGGCACCCTGGCGACGATCTTGCATTGGCCTGCTCCCAAACGTGATTCAACGATATTGCGTTATTATAGACGTCCCGAGGCCTCTTTCCGATGCCCCGGGTAGTCCGCTCCACGATGAAGAGCCGGAACGCCGTACAGCGGGCTTTTGCTTCGCTTCGCGGATCGGCTACCGTAGGAGTTCCGTTCCGGAGGAGTCACCCCATGTCCACCCGTCAAACCAGCGACCCCTGCCATCAACCGACCGGCCTGCTTCAGGTGGAAGAGGCGCGCCGCCGTATTCTGGCGGCCCTGGTGCCAGTGGCCGGGCGCGAGCAGGTCGACCTGCGACACGCCCTCGACCGCGTCCTCGACGAACCCATCGTCGCCGACCAACCGGTACCGGGACATGACAATTCGGCCATGGACGGCTACGCCCTGCGCCATGCCGATCTCGCCTCCAATGGTAATCTACGCCTGGTTGGTCGTGCCATGGCGGGAGCGCCTTTCGGGGGGCGGATCGACAGCGGTGAAGTCGTCCGTATCATGACCGGCGCCGTGGTCCCGGAAGGTGCGGACACCGTGGTGATGCAGGAGCAGGTGGTGATCGATGGCGAAACGGTCACCGTCGGCCCCGACCACCGGCTCGGGGAGAACATCCGCCGGGCCGGCGAGGATCTCGCCCCCGGCGACGAGGTCCTTGCCCCGGGGCGCCGCCTGACCCCCGCCGACCTGGGCCTCATCGCCTCGCTGGGCCGGGCCGAAGTGGCCGTGCGCCGCCGCCCCCGGGTCGCCTTCTTCTCCACCGGCGACGAACTGCGCCGGGTGGACGAACCGCTGGGCCCCGGGGAGATCCACGACAGCAACCGCTATCTCCTCCACGGCCTGCTGTCCGAGAGCGGCGTGGAATTCATCGACGGCGGCATCATCGAGGACGATCTGGCGGCCATCGAGGACACCCTGCGCGACGCCGCGGCCATGGCCGATCTGGTGATTACCAGCGGCGGTGCGTCGGTGGGCGATGCCGACCACATCCACACGGCTCTGGAACGTCAGGGCGAGGTCGCCTTCTGGCGGATCGCCATGAAGCCGGGCAAGCCGCTGGCCTTCGGCCATGTCGGGAAGACGGCCTTCTTCGGTCTGCCGGGCAACCCGGTCTCGGCCATGGCGACCTTTCTGCAGTTCGTCCGCCCGGCCCTTGCGGTGCTCGGCGGCGAACCGGCCAGTGCCCCGGCCACCCTGCCGGCGGTCACCGCCGAGCCCTTCCGCAAGACGCCGGGCCGTACCGACTTCCAGCGCGGCTGTCTGGAGCATGACGCCGACGGCCGACTGCGGGTCCGCCCCACGGGTTCTCAGGGCTCCCACATCCTCCGCTCCATGAGCCTGGCCGACTGTCTGGTGATCCTGCCCGCCGAGTCGGGCGATCTCGACGCCGGTGTACCGGTCATGGTCCAGCCGCTGCGTCCGCTCCGGACCCCGCTCTAGTCGGGCCAGGGGGGGCGCTGCCCGCCGCTCGCATCGTCCAGCGCCGCCAGTCGATGCTGGTGGGCCGCTTCCTCCTCTGCGGTCGGCTCCACCAGCGGCAGCGACCCCCGGTCGGCGGCCAGCCGTCGAATGTCGTTGCCCGCGACGGCCCTCCCGTCCTCGCCGTCATCACCCAGACCGAGGGCCTTCTGGCCACCGGTCATCGCCAGATAGACCTCCGCCAGGATATCGGAGTCGAGCAGGGCACCGTGGAGTTCACGGTTGCTGTTGTCGACGCCGTAGCGACCGCAGAGGGCATCGAGACTGTTGCGCTGTCCCGGATGGAGCAGGCGCGCCTGGGCCAGGGTGTCGTGGACGGCGCAATGGTCGGCCAGCCGCCCCCATTCCGAGCCGAGACGGCTCAGCTCGGCGTCGATGAAACCGACATCGAACGGGGCGTTGTGGATGATCAGCTCGGCCCCGCGAACAAATTCGATGAATTCCGCCGCGATGTCGGCGAACAGCGGCTTGTCGGCCAGGAAGTCGCTGTCGAGGCCGTGGACTTCCACCGCGCCCTGGTCGACGGCGCGCTCGGGGTTGAGGTACTTGTGGAAGGTCCGGCCGGTGCGCCGGCGCCCCACCAGTTCCAGACAGCCGACCTCGATGATCCGGTGGCCCTGTTCCGGGCCGATGCCGGTGGTCTCGGTGTCGAGCACGATCTGGCGCGGCGCGTTCTCGCTCATTGCCCCCGCCCCCGCTCGATGGCCTCTCGCGCCAGACCATCGGCCTGCTCGTTGCGGACGTCACCGTTGTGGCCGCGAACCCAGACCCAGTCGATGTCGTGCCGTTCGGCGGCGGCCTCCAGCTCCTGCCACAGGTCGCGGTTCTTCACGGCGCCGCCGCTGGCGGTCTTCCAGCCGCGCGCCTTCCAGCCGGGGAGCCAGTCGCGGATCCCCTTCTGGACATACTGCGAATCGGTGACCAGGCGAACGGTGCAGGGCCGTTTCAACGCCTCGAGGGCGCGGATCACCGCCAGAAGCTCCATGCGGTTGTTGGTGGTCTCGGGCTCGAAACCGGACAGGGTGCGCTCGTGGCCGTTGCAGACCATGACCGCCCCCCAGCCCCCGGGTCCGGGGTTGCCACTGCACGCCCCGTCGGTATGGATTTCGACGACCTCTTCATCGGCCACGGTTCTCTCCTTGCGCGGTTGGCGGGACAGGGGCGCATGATAGCGTTTCCCCCGCGCGCTGACAGCCCTCGCCTCGGCACCCCGCGAGGGGCCTCGGCGCCAGCGTGCGCCCCCGGGCCCAAACAGGCCAGCGGCGGGGTTTCAGCGGCGTAATGGTCGCCACCCGCTTGCGCGCCAGCAGGACGTTGACCCCGCCCGCCGCCGGCAGGAAGCGTTCGCCCCACGCCTCGAGTTCCATCCACCGTGCCAGCCAGCGATTGGACTGGACCGGTGGACGGAACATCAGGGAGGCGCGCCGCAGGGTGTCGAATCCGAGCTCGTCCAGCCAGCGGCCCAGACGGTTGCCGGAGTAGAACTGCCCGGTCCACGGGGGGCGCCGGGCACCCCGGGCCGGCTCCAGCCAGCGCCAGAACTGCCAGTGGCTGGCACTGTTGAAGTTCAGCACCAGCAGGTGCCCCTCGGGACGCAGCACCCGCTCGGCTTCGGCCAGCACCGCGTGCGGCGCCTCCTCGAACTCGAGGACGTGGCTGAGCACCAGGACATCCACCGCCTCCGAATCGAAGGGCAGCGCATCGGCCTCGCCGTGGACGGTGGGCAGGGCGCCGGGGTCCCAGTCACTCCCGCCCAGAGCCATGCGAAAGGCGTGGCGGACCCGCGTGGACCGGAGGCGATCCGGGCAGCCCGGATTACCCACTTCCACCAGGTAGTAGCCGAACAGGTCGGGCAGCAATCCATCCAGCCACTCCCGTTCGCGTTCCAGAACCGCCTGACCGGCGGGGTGGCGGAACCAGGTCCGCAACTGGCGGTGGCGATGGGCGCTGGAGGTCGTCATGACCCCGATGATAATCGTCGCTGGCGATCCTGTCAGGTTGCCCGCACCGACGCGGATTGTCATCATGGCGTGCATGATCAGCACGATTCCCGCATTCAAGGACAATTACATCTGGTGTCTGGAGGACGAGGACGCCGGTCGGGCCACCGTCGTCGACCCCGGTGACGCCGAACCGGTCATCCGCCATCTGGACGAGCGCGGCGTGACGCTGGCCGCCATCCTCGTCACCCATCATCACGGCGACCACACCGGCGGCATCGCGCGCCTCAAGCAGCACTGGCCCGGGGCGGTGGTGTACGGCCCCGCCGGCGAGCGCATCCCCGGGCGCGACCACGCGCTGGCCGAGGGCGATCGGGTCGAGGTCGCGGGGAGTGGCGGACCCCTGACCGTCATCGATGTCCCCGGCCACACCCGGGGCCACATCGCCTACCACGGCGGCGGCTGCCTGTTCTGCGGCGATCTGCTGTTCGCATGCGGCTCCGGCGCCGTGTTCGAGGGGACTCCCGGACAGATGTTCGAATCGTTGGAGAAGCTCCGCGCCCTGCCGGAGGAGACACGAGTCTACTGCGCCCACGAGTACACCCTGGAGAATCTCGATTTCGCCCACCATGTCGAGCCCGCCAGCAAGGCGCTGCAAAAACGGGATGCGGAGGCGCGGGAATGGCGCCGGCAGGGGCTTCCCACCGTCCCGTCCATACTGAAAGAGGAATTCGAGACCAACCCGTTCCTGCGCAGCCACGTCCCCGAGGTTCGTGATGCGGCCCGAAAATGGAGCGGCCGATCGCTGGATTCCCCCGCCGAGGTATTTGCGGCGGTACGCGCCTGGAAGGACGCACTGGACTGAACTGAATGGAATTTTGGTTGACAGGGCTGTAGCGCGCCCGATAGGGTTCGATTCCATGACAGATCCCATAAGAATAATTCGAAATCGACTGGCAGTGCTGTCGGTTACCGCATTCATACTGGGCGGCTGTGCCACGGTCGAGCACCAGGCCGAACTGGAACCGCTGCCCGACGTGGCGGATACCGGCCCGCTGGATGAGCTTCCACAACCCGACATCTGGGACCGTCTGCGCGACGGCATGGCCATTCCGGACCATGACCACGAGGCCACCAGCAGCTATCGCGACTGGTACAGTCGCAATCAGAGCTACCTCGAACGCGTGGCCTCCCGCGCCGAACCCTATCTCTACTTCATCCTCGAGGAGATCGAGGCGCGCGATCTGCCCACGGAGCTCGCCCTGCTACCGGTCATCGAGAGCGCCTACTATCCCTTCGCCTATTCGCACGGTCGGGCCGCCGGCATGTGGCAGTTCATTCCGGCGACCGGTCGCATCTTCGGCATGCGCCAGGACTGGTGGTACGACGGGCGACGCGATGTCCACGCCGCCACCCGGGGCGCCCTGGAATATCTGAGCCGCCTGCATGACCAGTTCGACGACTGGCATCTGGCGCTGGCGGCCTACAATGCCGGCTCGGGCAATGTCCGCCGCGCACAGCGCCTGGCGCGAAGCGGGGGGCGCGACGACGACTACTGGAGCGTGCGCGAGTTCCTGCCCCGCGAGACCCGAGGCTACGTCCCCAAGCTGCTGGCCATCGCCGGTGTCGTGGACGATCCGGAAAGTCACGCGGTCAGCCTGCCGTCGATCCCCAACGAACCCCGCATCGCGCGCGTCGACACCGGTTCCCAGCTCGATCTGGCACTGGCCGCCGATCTCGCCGGCATCGACGTGGACGCCATCTACCGTCTCAACCCCGGTTTCAACCGCTGGGCCACCAGTCCGAACGGGCCGCACGAACTGTTTCTCCCGGTGAACAAGGTGGGCGAATTCAAGCGCAACCTCGCCGAGCTGCCACCGGAAGAACGGCTCGGCTGGCAGCGACACCGCATCCGCTCCGGCGAGAGCCTGGAGACCATTGCGCGGGACTACAACACCACCGTGGACATGCTGCGCCGGGTCAACAACCTGAACAGTCACGTCATCCGGGCCGGCCACCATCTGATGATCCCCGTGGCGGTTCACGAGGAGAGTCAGTACACCCTGACCGAAGAAGCCCGCACCCGGGCCATCCAGCAGCGCTCACGCAATGGCCGGAAGATCACCCACACCGTTCGGGCCGGGGACTCCTTCTGGGAGCTGGCCCGTCGTCACAAGGTCTCCGTACGGGAACTCGCCAGCTGGAACAACATGGCCCCCGGAGACCCGCTCCGGGAAGGTCAGCAACTCGTCATCTGGTCGCGAGCCGATGTCACCGCCCGCATTCCGACGAACTTCTCGGCGCCGCACAGCTATGCCACCGAGCGCCGCGTCGGCTATACCGTCCGCGTGGGAGACAGCCTGGCGCGGGTGGCCCAGCGCTTCAACGTCAGCGTCAGTCAGCTACGGCAGTGGAACAATCTGGAGGGCGAGCAGTACCTGCAACCGGGACAGCGATTGACGCTCTATGTGGACGTAACGAACCAGGCAAGCTGAAGCGCTACTCCCGGATCCGCGGCACCGCCTCCACCAGCCGCCGCGTATACGCCTCGCGCGGCGCATCCAGGATCCGATCCACCCTCCCCTGTTCCACCAGACGGCCGGCCTCCATCACGGCCACCTCGTCGGCCAGATACCTCACCACCCCGAGGTCGTGGGTGATGAACAGGATCGTCAGTCCCCGTTCGGCGCGCAGGCGCAGCAACAGATCGAGGATCCCGGCCTGGACCGACACGTCCAGGGCGCTGGTGACCTCGTCGCAGAGCAGGAAATCCGGCTCCAGGCAGAGGGCCCGGGCGATCCCCAGCCGCTGGCGCTGGCCACCGGAGAACTCGTGAGCATACCGCTCCAGGCTGTCCACCGGCAGATCCACCTGCTCCAGGGTCGCCAGGGCGCGCTCGCGCCGCTCCGCCTGGTCGCGTCCGATGCCGTGGACCGCCATCGGCTCGGTGAGGATGGTGGCCAGCGACAGGCGCGGGTTCAGTGCCGAATACGGGTCCTGGAAGACCGCCTGAACCCGACGCCGGAACGGCCGCAGGCTGCGCCGGCCGAGCCGGGTCACGTCCTCGCCGGCAAAGGCGATGCGCCCGGCCGTGGCGTCGACCAGTCGCAGCAGCGCCCGACCCACGGTGGTCTTTCCCGAGCCCGACTCACCCACCAGCGCGGTGATCCCGCCCTGCGGGATGGCCAGACTGACGCCGTCCACCGCCTTCACCTGGCCCACCACCCGCCGCAGCAATCCCCGGCGAACGGGGAAATGGACCTTCAGGTCGTCGAAACGCACCAGCGTCTCGTCGCCGGGGGCCGGTCGCTCGCCCCGGGCGCGGCGCTCCGGCAGGGCGGCCAGCAGCGCCCGGGTGTATTCATGTTCGGCGTGGCGCAGCAGGGTTTCGGTGACACCGCTCTCGACGATCCGGCCCCGGCGCATGACCGCCACCCGGTGAGCCACCTGTGCCACCACACCGAAATCATGGGTGATGAACAGCAGACCCATGCGCCGGCGCTGCTGCAGGTCGTGGAGCAGCGCCAGGATCTCCGCCTGCACGGTGACATCCAGTGCCGTGGTCGGCTCGTCGGCGATGAGCAGATCCGGCGCGCAGACCAGCGCCATGGCGATCATCACCCGCTGGCGCTGGCCCCCGGAGAGCCGGTGGGGGTACTCGCTGTAGCGGGACTCCGGATCCGGGAGCCGCACCTGCGTCATCACATCGACCACCCGAGCCCGTGCCGTCTCCGCGTCCAGCTCCGGCTGATGAATGGTCAGCACCTCGCGGATCTGCTCACCCACGGTCATGACCGGATTCAGCGAGGTCATCGGCTCCTGGAAGATCATCGCCAGGCGCGGCCCGCGCAGCTGCCGATGCGCCCGTTCCGGCAGGCGCAGCAGGTCCACCGGCGTCTCCCCCCCGGCCGCCCCCAGCCAGGCCCGACCACCCAGCAGTCGTGCGTTGTCCGGCAGCAGGCCCATCAGCGCGAGGGCGGTAACCGACTTGCCGGAGCCCGATTCACCCACCAGACAGACGGTCTCCCCGGGCTCGACGCTCAGATCGATGCCGTCCACCGCCGAAGCCTCGTTGTCGGCTTCCCCTTCGCTCGACGTCGCCGCCCCGCCGGTGAACCCGACGCGCAAGCCTTCCAGACGCAGCAACGTCATTGACGCGTCCCCGGGTCGACGGCGTCGCGCAGGGCTTCGCCCAGCAGATTGTAGGCGAACACGGTGAGGAAGATGGCCCCGCCGGGGAAAGCGGCCATCCACCAGTTGAAGGTGGAGGACTGCACCGCCTGGTCGAGCATCTGCCCCCAGGTGGGTGCCCCGGTGGGGCCGAGGCCGAGGAAGCTCAGGGTCGCCTCGGCAAGGATGGCCGAGGCGACGCCGAAGCTCGCGGTAACCATCACCGGCGCGAAACCGTTGGGCAGCATGTGGCGGAAGAGGATGGAACGCAACGGCAGTCCCGCCACCACGGCGGCCTGAACGTAGTCCACTTCGCGCAGCTTGAGGAATTCGGCACGCACATAGCGGGCGTAACCGGACCAGCTGGTGAGCCCGATGATGACCATCATCAGGTAGAGGTTGCGGCCAAAGAAGGCGACGAAGATCAGCAACAGAAAGAGCGTCGGGATCGCCTCGACGATCTCGACGATCCGCATGCCGATGATGTCCACCACCCCGGAGAAATAGCCCATCAACCCGCCGATGATCACCCCGATGAACAGGGCGATCCCGGTGGCCACCAGACCGATCCCGAGCGCCACCCGCGAGGCGTGGATCATGCCGCTGGCGAGATCGGCGCCGCCGGCCTCGGTGCCGAGCCAGTGGGTGCGCTCCGGAGCGGATGCCAGTGGCGGCTCCAGCCCGGTCTCGCCGTGGTCGCGCAGGTAGTCGGTGGGTGAATACGGGATCGGCGCCCACAGCGCCCACTCCAGCTGGCCACCGACGGCCAGCTCGCGATGCTGCTCATGGACGCTGATCCGGGACGGGTCCAGCAGCAGATGGCTCGAGATCGCCGCCAGCCCCACCACGGCGATGGCCAGGGCCCAGGCGCGCCGGGGTCGGTGCCGCCACCACCAGAGCACCAGTACCGCCGGCAGCAGTCCGAGCAGGATGCCGTCGGTCGGCCTGAGATCGTCCAGCAGCGGGATGGTCCAGCGCCCCTCCACAAGCGCCACAAGCGGCTGACTGCTGGCCAGCACCGGTGCCAGGATGGCGAAGAGAACCAGCAGCCCGATCCAGGCCAGGCCGAGGCGTGCGCCGGAACGACGCAACACCGAGACGGCGATGGCCCGCCCCGGGCTCCGTGGCGCGGCGACCGGTGTGCGGCTCGCGTCAGTCATAGCTCACCCGCGGGTCGGCGACGGCGTAGAGGACATCGGCGAGCAGGTAGCCCGCCAGGGTCAGCAGGCCACTGATCAGGGTCACCGAGAGCACCAGTTCGCGATCCCGACCCATCACCGCTTCCACCGCCAGCTTGCCCATCCCCTCCAGCGAGAAGATGCTCTCGACGATCACCGAGCCGGAGAGCATCGCCGGCAGCAACGTGGCTGCAACGGTGATCAGCGGCAGCAGGCTGTTGCGAAAGACGTGGCGCCACAGGACCTCGTCCTCTCCCAGCCCCTTGGCCCGCGCGGTCCGGGCGTAATCGGCACGGATGTTCTCCAGTACCGACGAGCGGGTCAGCTTGGCCAGGAAGGCGATGCCACCGTAGGCCAGGGTGATCACCGGCAGCACCAGATGCCAGGCGCGGTCCAGCAGGAAACCGCGGACCAGATCACCCTCCATCAACGGCATGACCAGCAGCAGACCAGCGAGCAGCCCGGTCAGCCCCAGGGTGGTCACGCGCAGCAGGGAGAAGTCGAGCCACGCCGCCCCCCCGATCACCGCGGCAGTGAACAGCGCCAGCGCGAGGAACAGGACCACCCCCGGATCACCGAGGGAAAGGGCCCACGCCGCGCCCAGCAGCAGACCGGCCACTCCGGCCATGGCGGCCCGTGCGCGCGCCGAGTTCAGACGGGCAACGGCCACGCCGGCCACGCTGCCGAGACCGGCCCCCAGCACGGTCAGCAGCGCATCGCGGCCACTCCCCCAGTGGGGCAGAAACGGCATGTCTCCCGCCTGACGCGAACCGAACCCGGCGGTGGGAAACCACTGCCAGAACTGATCACTGGCAAAGAACCCGATGAGCAGGACCCCGGCCAGCATGGTCGGAACCGACCACAGCGCCAGCAGCGCCAGCCCCGAGCCGGTATCGAAAGCCCGGCCTTGCCGGGTCGCCGCATGCAGCCCGATGGCGATGGCCAGCACATAGACCAGCGGAATGGATACGGCATTGAGGATCAGGGTGATCGGCAGTCGCTCGGCGATGAGATCGGTCACCGGACGGCCGTAGCGAAAGCTGGTGCCGAGGTCGACCCCCTTGGTCAGCGAGAAGCCGGTGTAGTCGCCCGCCTCGTCCTGGGTAAAGCCCACCGGCGAGATGTTGTTGAGCCAGCGAAGGTACTGAACCGGCGGCGGCTGGTCCAGGCCGTAGAGACGGTTGTAATAGTCCTCCAGCGCCTCCCGCGCCTCGGGGTCCATCTCCTGGCCGGCGATCAGACTCTGGGGCGAGATCCCGCCGGGCGCCGCCGCCATGATGGCGAAGACCACCATGGTGATCCCGAGCAGGGTCGGGATCATCAACAACAGCCGACGGAGGATGTAGACAGGCACGGGACCGCCCTCAGCGGTACTTCTGTTCGGCGACCGGAACGTACCACTCCAGAGGCAGAAGATCGACGTTCAGTCCCAGTCGGGTCTGGCGCAGACCCTCGAAGCGGTCGTCGACCAGCAACAGCGTCTCCTTGCGCATCAGGAAGGTATAGGGCTGGTCCTCGTACAGGTGGCGCTCGGCCTCGTGCCACAGCTGCATGCGTTCGTCCTCGTCCACCGTGGCGCGCGCCGCATCGATGACCTCGTCCAGCGCCTCGTTGCGATAGCCGATGAAGTTGTCCCCCGACTCGATCTGGGAGGAGTGGAACATCTGGTAGATGTCCACCTCGATGCCGCTGGTCCAGCCCAGAGTGATGGCGTCGAAGTCGCGCCGGTCCAGAGACTCGAGCATGACCGACCACTCGGTGGGCTTCGGCTTCATGAGGATCCCGGCGCGGGCGTACTGGTCGCGCAGCTGCTGAACGATTCGGCGGGTGTCGGTGTTCTCCTGGACATAGGTCAGGCTGAACTCGAACGGCTCCCCATCCGGCCCCTGGAGGACGCCGTCGCCATTGCGATCCCGGTATCCCGCCTCGGCCAGCAGCTCCATGGCCCGCTCCCGGTCCGCCTCGCGCGGCTCCAGGTCCGGACTGTGCTGAGGACTGCGCGGATTGAACGGGCTCATGGCCACCTCGGCGTGGCCGCGCATGACCTCCTCCACCAGCGCCTCCCGGTCGGTGAGCCGGGTCAGTGCCCGGCGTACCCGGGGATCGGCGAAGCGGGTCGGCTCTCCATCGGCGTCGGTCTGGTTCCAGGCGAGGTAGGAGTAGCCGGCCGTGGGGCTCATGTAGGCGTGCTCCGTGGTGCGCGCCATCAACTCATCATCCTCCAGCAGCTGCTCGAACTCGCGCGGACGGGCCTCATAGAGGTCGATGTCGCCATTGCGGAAGGTGGTCAGACGAGCCGAATCGTTCTCGATGACCTCCCAGATCAGGCGGCGGAACGGCGGTTCCACCGGCCCCCAGTAACGCGGATTGCGCTCCAGCTCGACCCGACCTCGATCCGGGGTCCATTCGCCACGCCCGACCAACCGATAGGGCCCCGATCCCATCAACAGGCTGCGCGATTCGTTGAATTCGCGCGGCTCATCCAGGAAGCGCTCGTAGTAATGGCGCGGCATGATCGCCAGGCCGCCGGCCAGCGAGAGAGCGTTGAAGTAGGGTTCCTCGAAGTGGAAGGTCACCGTGCGATCGTCTTCCGCGACCACGTCCTCGACCCGCTGGTAGTAGGCGCGCTGGCGCGGTGCGGCAATGGCCTCGTCCATGATGAAGGTGTAGGTGAAGACGACATCGTCGGCGGTCAGCGGTTCGCCGTCGGAGAAACGCAGATCCTCGCGCAAAGTGAAGGTGAAGGTCAGCCCGTCATCACTCTGCGACCAGTCCTCGGCCAGAAGTCCCCGCCACTCCAGGGTGTCAGGGTCGCGCACCAGCAGCGATTCGAAGACGTAGTGCTGGATCCGGGAGGCATAGGCGTCGGTGGCGATCAGCGGGGTCAGGGTCCCGAGATTCTGGGCCAGCGGCTGGATCCGCCAGTCCCCCGTGGCGAAGTCCCCGGACCGGGTTGCCTCACGGGCGTGGCGGAAGACCTCGGGGATCGCCCGGTCGCCGCCTCCGGCGGCGGTGGATTCACCGGCCGGTCGCCGACGCAGCTCGCGGCGCAGAGAGCGCAGATCATCGGCCTGCTCCTCCAGGGTCGCCTTGATGGCGACCAGCTGCCGCCACTGACGGTCCACCTGATACATGGCCGCGAGAACCAGCAGCGCGATGGCCACCAGGCCCGCGACGACCCCGATCTGGAACCGATTCACCTGCGCACCTCCTGCCGGCCGGGATGGACTCCCATCGACCTCGCTCAGTTGTCGAGGTTGATGGTGATGTCCGTGTTGTCACGCAGGGCCTGTACCGCCTGCCGGTAATCGCCACGCGCCAGCGCCTGGGTCATCTGGCCCCGGACCTGCTGGCGCTGCTCGCCGGGAACGTCCTCCGGGTCCGTTTCCAGGACATCGTACAGACCGACCACCGCGAAGCCGCTGTTGCCAATATCGACCACACGATAGCTCGGCTCCTCGCCCTCGGCCATGCGGAAGGCGGCGCGGGACACCGCCGAGGGCAGCCCCGGATCGCGCCGCGAGATGGTGCGCGGGGACTCCCAGTCATCCAGCAGGGCGCCGGGCTCCGCCTCGCCGGCGCGCAGACGTTCGGCGATGGCTTCGGCCTCCTCGTGCGCCCGCTCGGTGGCCCGTTCCCGGGCCAGGATGGTGCGCACGCGGTCGGCCACCGCCTCCAGCGGCAACTGTTCCGCCGGATGATGTTCCCTTACCCGCACCACTGCGACCTCGTCGTCGTCGAACTCCAGCAGCGGACTGTTGTAGCGCTCCTCCAGGACCTCGTCGGAGAAGGCCGCCTCGATGACCCGCGAACGACTGGCGATGCCGTTCTCCAGGCCATCACGGTCGAAGGCCTCGGTGGTCTCGACGGGACGGTCCACCGCCTCCGCAGCGAGCTCCAGGGTATCCGGGTGTTCGTAGGCGAGATTCGCCAGCCGCTCGCTCTCCTCGAAGAAGAGCGACTCCGCGCGGGCGCGCTGAATGTCCCGACGGACCTCGTCGCGGACCTCTTCGAAGTCCGGCGCGTCGGCATCCTCCTCGATCCCGTCCAGACGCACGATGTGGTAGCCGAACTCGGAACGCACCGGCCCCTCGATCTGCCCCGTCTCTTCCATGTCGAAGGCGGCGTCGGCCAGCGCCTCGTCCATCTCCTCGCGCTCGAACCAGCCGAGGCTGCCGCCCTCCTCGGCGCTGCCGGGATCATCGGAGTGCTCCGCGGCCAGCTCGGCGAAGTCGGCCCCCGACTCGAGTTCGTCCAGCACCGCCTCGGCCTCCTCACGGGCCTCGTCCCAGGCTGCCTCGCCCTCGCCCTCCGGCAGGAAGAGGATGTGGCTCGCCTCGCGCCGACCGGGATCGCCACCGAAGGCGGCCGGATTGTGCTCGTATTCGGCGCGCACCTCGTCCTCACTCACGTCCACGCGCTCGGACAGATCCTCCCGCGAGAGGGTGACGTACGCCAGGGCGACCCGCTCCGGCTCGTGGAATTCATCCCGATGGGCCTCGTAGTACTCCTCGATGGCCTCATCGGAGATCGCCTCGGGCTCCATGAAGGCCTCGGGATCGACGCGGCCGAAGCCGACTTCGCGACGCTGCTCGGCCAGGGCCAGATGGCGCTCGACCTCGTGTTCGGTGGCGAAGGCGGTGGTCCGCACGGCCATCTCGAACTGTTCGATGAGCAGGTCGCGGCGCAGGATGTCCTCGAACTGCCCGGGCTGCATGCCCTGGGCCTGCAGCGCCTGCCGGTAGCGCGCCTCGGAGAAGTCGTCACCATCCCGGAAGGCGCCGAAGGAGCGGATCCGCTGGGCGAGTTCCTGGTCGCCCAGGCGGAACCCGGCATCGCGCGTGGCCAGGCGGATCACCCGTTCGTTGACGAGTTGCTCAAGGACCTCGCGGCGCAGCTCGGTCTCGTCGACCTGGCTGTCGTAGACGTCGCCCATGAGCTCGCGCAGACGGGTCCGCTGCTGATTGTACGAGCGCTGGAACTCGCGCCGATCGATTTTCCCGTCGGCCACCTTGGCCACCGGCGTCTCTTCGGCGCCACCGGTGTATTCATGGACCCCCCAGAGGGCGAAGGGGATGGTAATGAGGATAACGATGACCCAGGCGATCCACCCCTGGGAGCGATTGCGAATACTCTGCAGCATGACCCGTCCGTCGCTGTTTGACCGTGGCCTTTCAGGATACAGAAAAAAGGCGCACCCGGGGGCGCGCCTGATTTCCTGAGCCCGCCCGAGCCATGACGGCGCGGGGCGGGTAACCTCCAATGGTGGGTGCTGAGGGGTTCGAACCCCCGACATTCGCCGTGTAAGGGCGACGCTCTCCCAACTGAGCTAAGCACCCACGAAAACGTCGATCAGTTGACCGCGTCCTTGAGTGCCTTGCCCGGCTTGAAGGCCGGAACCTTGGCTGCGGCAATCTTGATCTCTTCGCCGGTGCGCGGGTTGCGACCGGTGCGGGCGGAACGCTCGCGGACCTCGAAGTTACCGAAACCGACGATGTTGACCTTGTCACCCTTCTTCAGACTGTTGGCCACGGCGTCAACAGTTGCGTCCAGAGCACGGCCGGCGGCCGCCTTGGAGATGTCGGCACCTTCGGCAATGGCGTCAATGAGTTCGGACTTGTTCACGCGTCTTCCCCTCTGTTTTTCTAGAAAATCGCCGTCCGTAGCTCGGAGGCGGCGTCGTGTATCGGACCCCGGTTATACAATCGTGATTCCCGGGTTGTCAACGAGGGTTCCAACCGGGAAAACCCGTGGTGGAGCCCCTCATGGGCCCTCGGGCCCCGCTGCGGGAACTACTATGAGACAAAGCGCGCGCCGGATCAATACATCCGGCGTTCGCATTCTGCTCAGTGGTGCCGCGGCACCCCGGCCTTGTCGCCCTCCTCGGCAACCGGATCGAGCAGGTCGAGGCTTTCGGGGCGCGGCTCCGGCAGCCTCTCCAGGGCCAGGGCGAGCACCTCGTCGATCCAGCGGACCGGATGTATCTCCAGGGCCTGCTTGACGTTTTTCGGGATGTCGGCGAGGTCCTTGCGGTTCTCCTCGGGGATGATCACCGTCTTGATGCCGCCGCGATGGGAGGCCAGCAGCTTCTCCTTGAGGCCGCCGATGGGCAGCACCTCGCCGCGCAGGTTGATCTCGCCGGTCATGGCGACATCGGCGCGCACCGGGATCTCGGTGAGCGCGGAGACCAGCGCGGTGCACATGCCGATGCCGGCGCTGGGGCCGTCCTTCGGCACCGCCCCCTCGGGGACGTGAATGTGGACATCGCGCTCCTCGTAGAAGCCGGGATCGATGCCGAGATTGGCGCTGCGACTGCGCACAACGCTCATGGCGGCGTCGATGGACTCCTTCATGACGTCCCCCAGCTGACCGGTGACCTTGTGCTTGCCCTTGCCGGGAACCACGGCGCTCTCGATGGTCAGCAGCTCACCGCCCACCTCGGTCCACGCCAGGCCGGTGGACCGGCCGATCAGGTTGTGCTCCTCGGCCCGGCCGAAGCGGTGGCGGCGAACGCCGAGGTACTTGTCCAGATTTCGAGCAGTGACGCTGACCTTCTTCGGCGCCTTCTGCCCCTTGTCGGACTTCAGCACCAGCTCCTTGACCACCTTGCGCGCCACCGTCGCCAGCTCCCGCTCCAGATTCCGCACGCCCGCCTCGCGGGTGTAGTAGCGGATGGTGTCGCGCAGGGCCGACTCCGACATGTGCAGCTCGTCCTCGCTCAGGCCATTGGCCTTGAGCTGGCCCGGCAGCAGGTAGCGGCTGGCAATGTTGATCTTCTCGTCCTCGGTGTAGCCGGGGATGCGGATGACCTCCATGCGGTCCAGCAGCGGCCCGGGGATGTTCATGGTGTTGGCGGTGGTGATGAACATCACCTCGGAGAGGTCGTAGTCGACCTCCAGGTAGTGGTCGTTGAACTCGTTGTTCTGCTCCGGGTCCAGCACCTCCAGCAGGGCCGAGGCGGGGTCCCCGCGAAAGTCCATGGCCATCTTGTCGATCTCGTCCAGCAGGAAGAGCGGATTCTTCTTCTCCACCTTGATCAGGTTCTGGACGATCTTGCCCGGCATGGAGCCGATGTAGGTCCGGCGGTGGCCGCGGATCTCGGCCTCGTCACGCACGCCGCCCAGGGACATGCGGGCGAACTTGCGGTTGGTGGCGCGGGCGATGGAGCGCGCCAGCGAGGTCTTGCCGACGCCGGGCGGGCCGACCAGGCAGAGGATCGGCCCCTTGAGCTTCTTCACCCGCTGCTGCACGGCGAGATACTCGAGGATCCGGTCCTTGACCTTGTCCAGGCCGTAGTGGTCGTCGTCCAGCACCCGCTCCGCCTCGGCGAGGTCGTTCCGCACCCGGGTCTTTTTCTTCCACGGCACGCTGACCATGGTGTCGACGTAGTTGCGCACCACCGTGGCCTCGGCGGACATCGGCGACATCATCTTGAGCTTGTTGAGTTCCTGCAGCGCCTTCTCCTTCGCCGCCTTCGGCATGCCGGCCTTCTCGATGCGGTTCTCCAGGTCCTCGAGCTCGTTGGGGGCATCCTCCAGCTCGCCGAGCTCCTTCTGGATCGCCTTCATCTGCTCGTTGAGGTAGTACTCGCGCTGGGACTTCTCCATCTGGCGCTTCACGCGGCCGCGGATGCGTTTCTCCACCTGAAGCAGGTCGATCTCGGTCTCCAGCAGGCCCATGATGTGCTCGAGGCGCTCGCGCGGCTCCTCGATCTCGAGGATGTTCTGCTTCTCCTCGATCTTCAGGGCCATGTGGGCCGCGATGGTGTCGGCCAGGCGGCTGGGATCATCGATGCCGGAGAGGGAGGTCAGGATCTCCTGAGGAATCTTCTTGTTGAGTTTTACGTACTGTTCGAACTGTGCGACCACCGAACGGTTCAGAACCTCGGCCTCGCGCTCGTCCATGGGTTCCGGCTCGAGCGGGGTGCTCCGGGCGCGAAAGTAGCCCTCTTCCTCGTCGAAGCTGTCCAGGCGCACGCGCCGGCTGCCCTCCACCAGCACCTTCACGGTACCGTCGGGGAGCTTGAGCAGTTGCAGGATGTTGGCCTGGGTGGCGATGCGATAGATGTCGTCCACACCCGGTTCGTCGGTCGCGGCGACCTTCTGGGCCGCCAGCAGGATCTGCTTGTCGTCCTCCATGGCCGCTTCCAGAGCGGCGATGGACTTCTCCCGACCGACGAACAGCGGGATCACCATGTGTGGATAGACCACGACATCGCGCAGGGGGAGCAGCGGCGCCAGGCCGGACAGGGTGGGTGCGGGGGTGGAAACTTCGGAATCCATGGTCTACCTCGTCAATGCTGTTGACACCCCGGACGGGATGTCTGAATACCTGACTGAAGAATGGGGTCTTCGGGCGAGGTTTTCAAGCCGGGACCGTGCACGGTCTTTACCGTGCCGGCCTCGGTCGGGTCATGGCTCAGTGGTCCGCGGCGGCTTTGGTCTCGGGTGTTTCGTAGATGAACAGCGGCTTGTTCTCACCGCTGACCACCCCCTCGTCGATGACCACCTTGGTGACTCCCTCCATGGAAGGCAGATCGTACATGGTATCCAGCAGCATGTTCTCCAGTATGGAACGCAGGCCCCGGGCGCCGGTCTTGCGTTCCATGGCCCTGGTGGCGACGGCGCGCAGGGCCTCTTCGCGGAACTCGAGCTCCACGCCCTCCATGTCGAAGAGCCGGGCATACTGACGGGTCAGGGCGTTCTTCGGCTCGGTCAGGATCTGAACCAGCGCCTCCTCGTCCAGCTCCTCCAGGGTCGCGATGACCGGAACGCGGCCGACAAACTCCGGGATCAGGCCGTACTTGACCAGGTCCTCCGGCTCGACACTGTGGACCAGCGTCTCCGGCGACACCTTGTCGTCCTTGCTCTTGATCTCGGCGGAGAAGCCGATGCCGCCCTTCTCGGTGCGCTCGCGGATCACCTGATCCAGACCCGAGAAGGCACCGCCGACGATGAACATGATGTTCTTGGTATCCACTTGCAGGAACTCCTGCTGCGGATGCTTGCGCCCCCCCTGCGGCGGGACCGAGGCGACCGTGCCCTCGATGAGCTTGAGCAGTGCCTGCTGTACACCCTCTCCGGAGACATCGCGGGTGATCGAGGGGTTCTCCGCCTTGCGGGTGACCTTGTCGATCTCGTCGATGTAGACGATGCCCGTCTGCGCCTTATCGACGTCGTAGTCGCACTTGTGCAGCAGCTTCTGGATGATGTTCTCGACATCCTCGCCGACATAGCCCGCCTCGGTGAGGGTCGTGGCGTCGGCGATGGTGAAGGGGACGTTGAGCAGGCGCGCCAGGGTCTCCGCCAGCAGCGTCTTGCCGGATCCGGTGGGTCCGATGAGCAGGATGTTGCTCTTGGCGAGCTCCACGTCGTCCTTCTTCGCGGCGCTGTCGATGCGCTTGTAGTGGTTGTAGACCGCCACCGAGAGCGCCTTCTTGGCGCCATCCTGGCCGATGACGTGCTCGTTGAGGACCTCGCGGATCTCCTGCGGGGTCGGCAGCTTCTCGCGGCTGCCGCTGGCCTCCTGCTCCTGGATCTCCTCGCGGATGATGTCGTTGCAGAGATCCACGCACTCGTCGCAGATGAAGACCGATGGTCCCGCAATCAGTTTGCGAACCTCGTGCTGGCTCTTGCCGCAGAATGAGCAGTAGAGCAGCTTGTCGTTACCGGCGGTCTTGTCGTCGCTCATGAAATCCTACCTTGTCTGCACCCGAATGACAGTTTAGACCGCATGGACCGTGGAATGCATCCCGGGCCCGCCTTCGGCGCGCCGCTCAGATGTCCTCGTGACCACTGCGATCCTTGAGCACCTTGTCGATGAGGCCGTACTCCACCGATTCATCACCGCCCATGAAGAAGTCGCGATCGGTGTCCTGAGCGATCTTGTCCAGCGGCTGGCCGGTGTGCACCTGCATGATGGTGTTCAACCGTTCGCGGACCTTGAGGATCTCGTTGGCGTGGATCTCGATGTCCGACGCCTGTCCCTGGAAACCGCCCAGCGGCTGGTGAATCATCATCCGCGAATGTGGCAGGGCGTACCGTTTACCCGCGGCACCGGCGGTCAACAGCAGCGCACCCATGCTGGCCGCCTGGCCGATGCACATGGTGGCCACGTCCGGCTTGATGAACTGCATGGTGTCGTAGATGGCCAGCCCGGCGGAGACCGAACCACCGGGGCTGTTGATGTAGAGGTGGATGTCCTTGTCGGGATTCTCCGACTCCAGGAAGAGCATCTGGGCCACAATGAGGTTGGCCATGTGGTCTTCCACCGGCCCCACCATGAAGATGACGCGTTCCTTGAGCAGGCGGGAAAAGATGTCGTAGGCGCGCTCGCCGCGAGCGCTCTGCTCCACCACCATGGGGACCAGGCCGGAATTGGTGATTTCCGGCGTCCGGTCGGCGGCGTGGTCGCTGTGGCTCATGCCTCGGCTCCCTGATCGTTGTTGCGGTTCATGAACTCGTCGAAGCTCATGGGCTTGGTTTCAACCTGGCCCTGTTCGGTGATCCAGTCGACCACCTTGTTCTCCATGACCAGGGACTTCATCTGCTCCAGACGGTTGGGGTCGCCGTAGTAGTAGTCGACCACCTGCTGCGGGTCCTCATAGGGGGCAGCGGCCTCGTCCACGGCGGCCTTCAGCTCGTCGTCCCCGACCTTCATGTCCTGTTCCTGGACCAGCTCGCTGAGGATGAGCCCGAGGGCCACGCGGCGCTTCGCCTGCTCGGCGAACATGGCGTTGTCCAGTTGCATGTCGGCGCCGCCGACCCCCTGCATCTGCATCTGCTGGCGCATCTGGTCGGCCAGGGTTTCGCACTCCTGCTCGACCAGCGCGGACGGCAGGTCCAGCTCATGGATCCGATAGACCTGATCCATCACCTGCTCCTTCACCCGCTCGCGCAGCCGCTGCTGGAGCTCACGGTCCATGTTGCCCTTGACCTCCTCGCGCAGCGCCGCGACGCCGCCCTCCATGCCCAGCGACTTGGCGAATTCGTCGTTGATCTCCGGGAGCTGCGGCGTTTCCACGGCCTTGATGGTGGTCTCGAACTTCGCCTCCTTGCCGGCGAGCATCTCGGCGGAGTAGTCGTCCGGGAAGTCGACCGTGAGTTCCGGCTGGTCGCCGACCTTCGCGCCCATCAGGCCGTCCTCGAATCCGGGGATCATCTGGCCGCTGCCGAGCTCGATCTGGAAATCGCTGGCCTCGCCCCCCTCGAAGGCCTCGCCTTCGAGGTAGCCCTTGAAGTCCAGGGTGACCCGGTCGCCCTCGGCGGCCGGACCGTCCTTCGCCACCCACTCCTTGCGCTGCTCGCGGATGATGTCGAGGGTGCGATCGATGTCGGCATCGCCGATGGTCACGTCCGGCTTCTCGACCTTGACCTGACTGAAGTCCGCCAGTTCGACCTCGGGATTCACCTCGAACACGGCCGTGTAACTGAAGCCCTGCCCCTCGGCGTTCTCTCCCGGCTCGATGCTGGGCTGGCCCACCGGCTGAATACCCTCCTGCGCGAGCGCCTCGTAGAAGGTCTGCTGGATGACCTCGCCCATCACGTCCTCGCGGACCCGCGGACCGTACTGCTTGCGCACCACCGACAGCGGCACCTTGCCGGGCCGGAAGCCATCGACCCGCGCGGTGCGGCTCAGGCTCTTCAGCCGATTCTCGACTTCGCTCTCGATACGGTCTTCAGGGACGGCGACATTCAGACGGCGCTCGAGACCCTCACCGGATTCAACGGAAACTTCCATTACGACTCCTCACTGCCGGTTGCCATTTAACGCGGTTGCAGTGGCCAGGACAACACACCGCGCATGGGGTTGGATGTAAAGTGGTGCGAAAGGCGAGACTCGAACTCGCACGGGACAAGCCCACTGGATCCTAAATCCAGCGCGTCTACCAGTTCCGCCACTTTCGCTTTGGGGAGGATTATACAGAAACCGACAAGACCGTGGCGAATAACCGACAACCGACACCACGCCGGATGGTCTTGAATCCCCCCGTTCCATCCCCTGAACCCGCATCAAACGGGTTTTCCGGGTCCCGATCAAAAACGGGGCCCGCACCGGCACCAACCGATGCGGGCCCCGTTGCAACACCCGGGCCAATCCGGACGGGGCCACGGTTCGACCCCGGCCCGGCAACGCTTACGCGGCCCGACGCTCCTCCTTCTTCTCGTAATGCCGCGCGAACATGTAGTACAGCAACGGAATCACGAACAGCGTCAGCACCGTCGAGGCGAACACCCCGAACATCAGCGAGATGGCCAGGCCACCGAAGACCGGGTCGCTGAGGATCACCGACGTGGCGATGATCAGCGCCAGCGCCGTGAGCATGATGGCGCGCAGTCGTGCCACCCCGGCGTTGAGCACCGAATCGAACAGCGGCTTCCCGACCCGGCGGTTGTCGAGGATGAAGTCGATCAACAGCAGCGAGTTGCGCACCACCACACCGGCCAGGGCGATCACCCCGATCATCGACGTCGCGGTGAACGGCTGCCCCATGATCCAGTGGCCCGGGAAGAAACCGATGATGGTCAGCGGGATCGCCCCCATGACGATCATCGGGATCATGAACGACCCGTAGTAGCCCACCAGCACCAGGTAGATCAGAACCACGGCGACCCCGAAGGCGGTGCCGAGATCCCGGAACACGTCCAGGGTCAGGCGCATTTCACCGTCCCAGCGCACGCTGTAGCCGGTGGTGTCCGGCGACGCCATGAAGTACTGCTCCAGCTCCACGCCGCTGGGCAGCTCGTTGTTGTTGAGATAGTCCCACATCCGCAGCACCGCGTAGACCTGACTGGTCGACCCCATCTCGCCGGTGACATAGGCCACCGGCCGCTGATTGCGGTGCTCGATGGGCTGCGCGGCAGGCCGCTCGACGATGTCGGCGATGTCGGTCAACGGCACCTGCCGCCCCTGCGGATTGGTGAAGAAGATCTTTTCCAGATCATCCACGTCCACCCGGGCGCTGCGCGGGATCTGCACCCGGATCGGGACCGGCTCCTTGGCCGACGGCAGATGGATGGTGCCGCTGTCATAGCCGTCCAGGAAGGCGTGCAGGGTCTCGGCGACCTCCGCCGGCATGATCCCGGCCAGCGCCGCCTGCTCCCGGTTGACCACGATGTCGTACTCCGTGGTATCGGCCGCCAGCGAGTCATCGATGTCCACCACATCGTCGGTGGTCTCGAAGACTTCCGTGCGAAGCTCACGGGCGATCTGCTGTACCTTCTCGTAGTCGGGTCCATAGACCTCGGCCAGGATGGTCGCCCTCACCGGCGGCCCCGGCGGGTTCTCCACCAGTTTGATGTTCGCGCCCATTTCCTCGCCGATGGCGTCGAGTTGCGGCCGCAGGTCGCGGACGATCTCGATGGAGGAGGCGTCCCGATGGTGCTTGTTCACCAGATTCACCCGGATCTCGGCGACATTGTCGCCCTCCTTCAGACTGCTGCCACGCAGCAGACCGTTGAAGTCGACCACCCCGCCCTTGCCGACGGTGGGCTGGTAGGTGGTGACATGCGGGTTCTCGCGCAACTCGTCGGCCACCCGACGGACCACGGCGTCGGTGGTCTCCAGGGCGGTGCCGCGCGGCATGTCGATGGTGACATTGAAGTTGTTGGTGTTGTTCTTGGGCAGCATCATGAACTGCACCTTGTCAAAGGCCGGCATCATCAACACCACGACCATCAACCCGAGCACGATGATCCCGAACAGCAGCCGCGCCCAGACGCGACTCAGGATGGGCCGCATCAGCACGGCATACCCTCGTTCCAGGAAACCGGGCTTGTGGCCATGCTCGGCATGCTCCCCCTCTCCAGCGACCGCGACCTCGCCGTGCTCGTGGTTGTCCGTCTGCAGGAAGCGGTAGGCCAGATACGGCGCCACGGTGTAGGCAATGAGCAGCGAGACCAGCATGGCGGCCGGCACGAAGAACGGGATCGGCGCCATGTACGGCCCCATCATCCCGCTCACCCAGAACATCGGCAGCAGCGCCAGCACCACCGTGAAGGTGGCGATGTTGGTCGGCTTGCCGATCTCGTTGACGGCGTCGATGGCCGCCTGTCTGTAGTCCCTCACCTTGCCGCTGTAATGGCGATAGATGTTCTCCACCACCACGATGGAGTCATCCACCAGCAGACCCAGAGCGAGGATCAGCGCGAACAGGGTGATCCGGTTGATGGTCTGGCCGAAGACATAGCCCACTGCCAGGGTCAGAAAGAGGATCAGCGGGATGGTGATGGTGACGATCCCGGCCGCGCGCCAGCCCAGGAAGAGCACCAGCAGGACAACCACACTGCCGATGGCGATGCCCAGGTGCTCGATGAGGAAGTTGACCGCGTCGTTGGCCACACGACCATCATTGCGGGTCACCTCGACGTTCACGTCCTCGGGGATCAGTTTCGGCCTGACCTCGTCGAGCCGTTCGAGGATGCGATCGGCGACGAACACGGCATTGGTCCCCGACTTCTTGGCCAGTGCCATGGTCACTGCCGACAGCTCGTAGTCCATCGGGCGCTCGTCGGCATAGGCTTTGCCGAAACCGATGCGGTGGTAGTCATCCACCTCTTCCGGACCGTCCTTCACTGTGGCGATGTCGCGCAGATGGACCGGCTGGTGGCGCTCCAGCGCCACGACCAGATCGGCCACCGCCTCGGCATCCTCCAGCATGCCACCGGCGTGGACCTGGAAGGTCTGGTTGTCACGAATCAGCCGCCCGGACGGGATGTCGACATTGGTGGCCTCGAGCACCTCGGAGACATCCAGCAGCGTCACGTTGTACTCGCGCATCCGCTCGAGATCGAGGTCGACGGTGATGGCGCGTGAACGCCCGCCGTGGACGAAGGACGCCGAGGCCCCCTCGACCCGTCGCAGATGCTCGATGACATCGAGGCCGATCTCGCGCAGTTCCTGGTCGGTACGCTGGTCGGATGCCAGGGCGATGTTGACGATGGGCACATCGTCCACGTCCACCGGCTTGATGAGCGGCTGGTCGGTGCCCGGCGGGATCCGATCCATGTTGGACATGACATGGTCATACAGCTTGACCAGCGATTCCTCCTTGTCCTCGCCCACGTCGAAGCGCACCGTCACGACGCCCTTCGACTCCATCGCCATGCCGTAGGTGTCGTCGATGCCTTCCATGCCCTGGAGGATCGACTCCAGCGGCTTGATGACCAGTTCCTGCACCTCTTCCGGCGACGCGCCGGGCTTGGCCACCATGATGTTGGCCGCCGGCACCACGATCTGCGGATTCTCCTCGCGCGGGGTGATGAGCAGCGCCAGCACGCCCACCAGGAAGGAGAACAGGATGATGAGCAGGGTCAGCTTGTTGTCGATGAAACGCTGAGCGATGGTCCCGGCGATGTTCTCCCGGATCGTGTCGCCCGCGGTGTTGTTCTGTTCGTTGTCGGCCATTCTATCTCTCCCGGAATCCTGTCAGCGCGGCGTGATGGGTGACCCGTCGTGAACCTCGGCCAGGTCACCGACAAGCACCTGCTCGTCGACCCAGACGCCGGCCAGGATCTCCACCCGGTCGCCACTGGCGCGTCCGAGCTGCACCTGACGGGCGCGCGCCTCGCCTTCATGCAGAACGAAGACCTGATTCAGACCTCTGCGCTCGGCCACCGCCGCCCTCGGGACATAGAGGCGGCCGTCACGCCGTTCGACTTCAGCGAGCGACCGTTCGAGTTCGGGAAGCTCCGTCATCGGGGTCGGTTCGCTGTGCTCGCCGTGGCAGCCGGCCAGGACCAGAGTCAACATCAATGTGGCTACTGAAAGCAGCATTCGTGTTCGCATGGCGATCACTCCTGATCAAAGAGTTCGAGCACCCGCCCCTGGGCGAGGGCGAGGTCGGCGAGACCGTTGTGCAGGGCGATGTTGGCACCCAGCGCTTCCTGGCGCGCCTTCACCAGACCGCCCTCGGCCTGCAGCAGGTCAATGAGGATCGTGCGCCCCTGACCGTAACGGTCGTCCACCAGCGCGACGTTGCGCCGGGCCTGCTCCACGGTACCCCGGGTGGAATCGAGTTGCATGCGCGCGACCTGAATGTCGTCGTGGGCGCTCTGCACCTCGTTGCGGATCGCCTGCTGGCGACTGCGGATCTCGGCCTGGACCGCCGCCACGCGCTGGCGCGCCGCCGCCGTCCGGCTGGAGACCACGCCGCCGTCGTAGAGGCGGTAGTTGATCACGCCCATGACGCGCCAGCTGGTGTTGTCCGAGAATTCCGATTCGCCGTAGCTGTTGCCGGTGGCCACCAGATTCACGGTGGGGCCGTGCTCGGCGCGCTGGCCGTCCACCGCCGCGCGCTGCGCGGCGAGCTGGGCGCGCAGGGAGCGCAGGTCGTAGCGACCCTCGAGGGCTTGCCGCTGGAGTTCCGGCAGCTCGGCCAGGTCCGCCTCGTGCTCCGCGGCATCGGGCAGTGGCTCCACCTCCACCGAGTCGCCATTGTCCAGGCCCATGGCCAGACGCAGGCGATTGCGCGCGCGGCGCAGATCGCGGCGCGCCTCCATCTCGCCGGCGCGCATCTCGGCGAGGTTCACCTCGGCCGTCAGCCGATCCGACTCGACGATGCGCCCCTGGCGAACCAGCTCGCGGGTCGTGGCGACATGCTCCTCGGCGGTCGCCACCGCCTCTTCGGCGATGCGCAGACCGCGCTCGGCCGCCTGAACGCCGAGATAGGCGCGATAGGTCTGATAGGCGACCACCTCGCGCGCCCGCAGATGGCCGCGAGAAGCGGCCTGACGGGCCGACTGGGCGCCACGCACCCCGGCCTCCAGCCGCCCGCCGGTGTAGACGGGGTAGCTGACGTTGACCTCGCCGGTGAGCAGGGTGCTCGGGTCGGGATCGTTGAGGGTGTCCGGGTCGAAATCGCCCAGATCCATCTGCTCCATGTCAGCCTCGATGTTCCCGGCCTGGAGCTTGTCGCCGAAGGCGTCCATCGGATTGTTGCTCGCCTTGCCGCTGAACGACAGGTCCACCCGGGGGCCACCGGCGGAGCGCGCCGCCGTCAGTTCTTCCTCGGCCTCGCGGATGGCGGCCTCGCTGCTGCCGAGCCGCGGGTTGTTCTCCAGGGCGTGGTCCACCGCCTCTTCCAGCGAGTAGCTCGCGGCCACCGCCGGCGCGCTCGACGCCAGCCCCAGGGTCGACAGGGCCAGCGCGCGCGTCAGTCGCGCGAACCGGTCCCCGCTTGACGGGCTCTTGGACATACTCTTCTCCCCTCTGTTCTTCTGCAAAACCAGACCGGGCATAGTATAGGGACTGCAATTTCATTATTCAATAATACAGTTGAACAAACCTTTCTATCCCGTCCCACCTCGGTTAGAATAGACGCCATCGGGGCATAGCGCAGTCTGGTAGCGCATCTGCTTTGGGAGCAGAGGGTCGCAGGTTCAAATCCTGCTGCCCCGACCATATAATCAATAAGTTACATTCAATGCGTCATGGCTTTCCTTTGAAATCATCTCCTGTGGGGCACTCACGGGACAATGAGCAGGAGGGCGACATGGCAAAACCCGAGAAGCGGATCCTTGATGACGGTACCACCGTCTGGCGACCCCCTGTGCGGATCGAGGGGTTCCCCTGCCGCAGCCGCATGACATGTGGCCGGCCTGCCACTCGCCGCGGCTGATGATGATCAGACGCCCCCCCAGAACGTAGCGCGCTCTCGCCAGAGTGTTAATCAGGTCTATGGAAACGACACCGAGGAGAGGAGTGGGTAATGGAATTTCTACTGATTACAGGGTTGTTTGCGCTCTTCGGGTTCGGCTGGGCACTGATTGCACGCGGCCTACGTGGCCAAGGAGTGCCGAGCTGGCTCTCTAACTTGGTCGGGGCGCTGCTGGCATTCGTGGCCTTCGGCCTGGCCACCGGGCTGCTGGTGCCCCAGGGGTCCGAACAACCCGCCGGACATGCCCAGGCGCTGCTGGCTTCGGGCGTTGGTCTGGGCCTGGCGATCTGGTTCTTCTGGCTCCGACGCCGCGCGAAACCCGCTGATGGGCACACTCTCACCGAGGGAGAGCTGCACCGCCTGGCCGGCCTGTGCGAGGGAATACTCCTGGACGACCAGGTCTCCCAGCGCGAGGCGGTGTTTCTCCAGGACTGGCTGAACCGCGCGGCGGTGTACCGAGCCGATGCGCGCAGCCGGCCGGTGGTCGAGGCGGTGGATGCCGTGCTCGCCGACGGGGTCCTCCACACGGAGGAATCCGAGGAGCTGTTCACGGTGCTCAGTGAGTTCTGTGATGCGGTGCTGGATCGCGAGACTATCCCCATCCGAGAGCCGACTCCGGAGCCCAGCCCAAAGGCCGAGTCATCATCACCCGCGCAGGGGCGTTCCTTTGAGAAGGCCGCCACTGGGGCGGAAAGCCAACCCGGGGGACCTGAGCAGGGGGACGGTTTCGAGAACACTTACCAGGATGCCCAGGGGAACGAGAGCGTTCGACGGGTGGAGTATCAAAGCATTCGGGAGAAAGGTGACCGCAAGTATCTCAACGCCTACTGCCACAGCCGTCACGCCTTCCGAACTTTCCGGGTGGACCGCATCCAATCTGCGATCAATCTCAGGACCGGGGAATTCCTGGACAAGCCGTTGGCCTATTTCGGCTAACCACTGGTGTCAGAGGTCTTGAAAATCGCGTCCAGCATCAGTGGGGTAACCCACTTCCGTGGGTGAAGTAGCGGCCCGCCAGCGACTACATCGCTCTCGGCACAACACCCGACAAACCGCGCCTCTGACTCATCGGGGTTTGATCCCCGTCGCCTTCCAGCATATGCTTGGGCATATACACCCCTGAAGGGAGAGAGCCCGATGCAGGAACAACGCCATGTCCGTCTGTTCCGAAACGGACGCAACCAGGCCGTTCGCATTCCGCGTGAGTTCGAGCTGGACGCCGAGCAGGCCATCCTCCGCCGTGAGGGGGATGCCCTGATCATCGAGCCGGTTCCACGGCGCGGCTTGGTGTCCACGCTGGAGCGTCTGGATGATCTCGATGAGACTTTCCCGGACATGGATGCCGAACTTCCACCCAACGACGAGATTGAGCTCTGAGAGTGGTGTACCTGCTGGACACCAACATCGTCTCGGAGCTCGTGCGTAGACCACACGGGGCGGTCGCCGAGCGGATCCGCGAGGTGGGAGAAGAGGCCGTCTGCACCAGCCTCGTGGCCGCGGGCGAACTGCGCTACGGAGCGGCGAAGAAGGGATCGGCCCGGCTGTCCGCCCAGCTCGAGACGGTGCTGGATGTGCTGGAGGTCCTCCCGCTGGAGTCGGCGGCTGCCGAGGAATACGCGGACATCCGCCATGGGCTGGAACGGACTGGCGCGCCCATTGGCCCGAATGATCTCTGGATCGCCGCGCAGGCCCGGGCCCTCTCCCTCGTGCTGGTGACGGCCAACCAGCGGGAGTTTCAGCGAGTGCCGCGTCTTCAGGTCGAGAACTGGTTGGAACAGACCCCGGGGTGAGAGGGGCATGTCGGACCCTGTAGTCCGAAAGTCCCCTGCTCGACTCCAGCATCGGACTGAAGAGACCAGAAGCAACCCTCCGTCTCCAACATCCATGACCTGACCACCAATGGTCCACCCGTGGGACATCGAGCCCCGCAATGTGCAAAAATGGGGACACTACAGGAAGGCCGTTTACCGCACTGAAGCGCTTCTCGGTCGGTGTTCTCCCCCCTTGCCCCGCTGACGAGAGTCGCCATGGAGTTCTTTCGCACCCTGCCGCTACAGGCCGGCCCCGACACCTTGCAGGCCCACCTCGACGTGCCGGCGCTGCCCCGGCTGAGCGA
>JBNJEU010000006.1:0-69438 GCA_051746205.1 Pseudomonadota bacterium | reverse complement strand
GGCGATGGAGACCCCCGCCGCCTGCATCACCGTCAGCTCGCTGGACGAGGCGAGACGGCCCAGGCCGAGCAGGCCCCCGAGCAATGCGGCGATGGGGAAGAGGTCGTTGGTCCACCCGGGCACGGTCAGCACCGTGTAGCCCAGGGCCACGCCCACGGAATGGTCGTTCAACTGCTCGACGAAGGTCAGAAAGACGTACAACGAAAGCAGCACCGCCAGCGCGGCCAGGCTGGAGCCGATCACCGTCATCGCGATGTATCGATCGAGGACCCTCATGCCGGCGGGCTCGCGACGTCAGCGGTCTTTGCGCGGCGCGGTTCGGGCAGCCGCAGACCCGTATACAGCATGGCCCCGGCGAGGCCGAGCACGAGGAGATGGACCCACCAGAGCCCCACCGCGCCGGGCACGACCCCCGACTCCACCCAGCTGCGCGCGATCCCCATCAGGTTGCCGTAGATGATGAAGATCAGCAGGGCCACGAACAGTCGGGAATAGCGCCCCTGACGCGGCGATGATCGCGCCAGGGGCACCGCGAGCAGCGCCAGGGGCAGGGTCGACAGGGGCAGGGCGAGACGCCAGTGCAGCTCGGCCTGAAGTTCCGGGTCGCCGCTTCCGAGGAGCTCGGCGGTCGGGCGGGAACGCAGTTTGCGCGCCTCGGCCGGCTCCGCTTCCGGGAGGTGGACGCGATTGCGCTCGAACCGGGTGATGGTGTACTCGCCGGACCCCGGTCGCCCCTCGTAACGCCGACCCGATTCGAGTTGCAGATAACGGCGACCGCTGGCCGGATCGGTGAACTGACGCCCGCGTTCGGCGACCACCACGTCCTCGCCACCCGTCTCGTCCGGAGGGAGACGGACAAAGACACCCGACAGCCGCCCACTGCCGCCGTCCACCTTTTCCGCATAGAACACGGCCTGCCCCCGGTCCATCTGGAATTCGTTGAAGCGGCCCGGTGTCAACGAGCTGATCCCCGATTTCTCCTGGGCCTCGGCCCGTGTGCGTTCGTACACGCTCTGACTGACGGGCGCCCCCCACAGCGACCAGGCCAGACTGACGAGGGCAACGCCCGCGGCGAACAGGCCGATGGTGCGGGCCAGGCGGGGCTCGCCGACACCACAGGCGGCCAGCGCGGACATCTCGCTGTCCCGATAGAGCCGCCCGATGGTCAGCAGGATCCCCACGTAGAGCGTAAAGGGCAGCAGACTGGGCATGTAGCCCAGCATTGTCAGACCGATCAGTTCAACGACGCTGGTGCCGTCCAGTTGCCCCCGACTGACCCCCTCCAGCAGGACCACCGATTGCTGTCCCGAATAGATCAGCAACATCACGACGAGGGTCGCCAGCCAGGTGAAAGCGAGCTCGCGGATGAGATAGCGATCGATTATCGAGTTCAATGGAGTGTTTAGCCCGCCGAGTAAATTTGGGTACACTATGGCGTATGGCCATGCGGGCGAGTTTACTGATTGCCCGGGGGCAAGGAAAGCGTCCGGGCCGAGGCCATGGCGGCGACATCGCGGCAAAATCTTCTGTTCCACGAAAAACGAGGTCGGTTGATGGAATTCAACGTCAAAAGCGGTAATCCGGAGAAGCAGCGCTCGGCCTGCGTGGTCGTGGGCGTCATGGAGCCCCGGCGCATGTCCCCCGCCGCCCAGCGGCTCGACGAGGCTTCCAACGGCTACCTCTCCTCCCTGATCCGCCGGGGCGACATGGAGGGCAAGCTGGGCCAGACCCTGCTGCTCCACAACGTCGAGGGCACCCTCTGCGATCGCGTGCTGCTGGTGGGCTGCGGCCGCGAGCGCGAACTGGGCGACAGCCAGTACCGCAAGCTCACGGCCACCGCCATCCGGACCCTCAACGAGACCGGCTCCATGGAGGCCACCAGCTACCTCACCGAACTGCCGGTGAAATCCCGCGACCTCGGCTGGCGCATGCGCCAGGCGGTCCAGGGCAGCGGCCACACCCTGTACCAGTTCGATGACTACAAGAGTCGCAAGGAGGCCACCCGCCGCCCGCTGCGCAAACTGACCCTGACGGTCCCCAGCCGCCGCGATCTCGGCACCGGCGAGACCGCCGTCACCGTCGGCCGCGCCATCGCCGGCGGCGTCGACCTGGCCCGCGACCTCGGCAACACCCCGGGGAACTACTGCACGCCCACCTGGCTGGCCGATCAGGCCCGGGCGCTGGGCGACGAGGTCGACGGTCTGGAGGTGGAGGTCCTCGACCAGACGGCACTGGAGAACGAGGGCATGAACGCCCTGCTGGCCGTGGCCCGGGGCAGCACGGAGGAACCGCGGCTGGTGGTGGCCCGCTACAACGGGGGCGGCAAGGACGAGCCGCCGGTGGCCCTGGTCGGCAAGGGCGTGACCTTCGACAGCGGCGGCATCTCCATCAAGCCCGGTCAGGCCATGGACGAGATGAAGTACGACATGTGCGGGGCCGCCAGCGTCCTCGGCACGCTGCGCGCGGTGGCCGAGATGGGTCTGCCGCTCAACGTGGTCGGCGTCATCCCGGCGGTCGAGAACATGCCCGACGGCGGCGCCCTGAAGCCCGGCGACGTCATCACCACCCACGCCGGCAAGACGGTGGAGGTCCTCAACACCGACGCCGAGGGCCGCCTGATCCTCGCCGACGCCCTCAGCTACGTGGAGCGCTACGAGCCGGAGACGGTCATCGACATCGCCACCCTCACCGGCGCCTGCGTTATCGCCCTGGGGCGCCACGCCTCGGCAGTCATCGGTAACCACAACCCGCTGATCAACGACCTGCTCGATGCCGGCCGGACCAGTGGCGACCGTGCCTGGGAAATGCCGCTGTGGGAAGAGTACCAGGATCAATTGAAGTCCAATTTCGCGGACATGGCCAACATCGGCGGCCGCGAAGCGGGCACGATCACCGCCGGCTGCTTCCTGTCACGTTTTGCCAAGCGTTACCAGTGGGCCCATCTGGACATCGCCGGGACCGCCTGGGAATCCGGCAATGACAAGAGTGCCACCGGCCGCCCCGTCCCGCTTCTGACCCAGTACCTGCTGGATCGCGGAGGCCAGTAAGCCCGCCATGACGCGGGTGGACTTCTACATCCTCGCCGGTACCGAGCCGCGCGAGCGCGACCTCTTCACCTGCCGTCTGGTGGAGAAGGCGTGGCGCCACGGCATGCGGGTCTGGCTCCACTGCGCCGACGCCGACGATGTCGCGCGGATGGACGAACTGCTCTGGACCTTCCGGCCCGGCTCGTTCATCCCCCACGAGCCGGCCGCCGGGGCCGGCGCGGACGCCCCGGTTCTCCTCGGCCACGGCCGGGAACCGGAGGCCGACGCGGTGTTCCCGATGCTGATCAACCGGGCCACCGAGCCGCCGCTCTTCTTCAGCCGCTTCGAGCGACTGGCGGAGGTCGTCGATCAGCGGCCGGACGTGCGCGATGCGGGACGGGCCCGCTGGGCCTTCTACCGCGATCGGGGCTACCCCCTGAACCACCACGACATGAGGGCGAATGCGTCATGAGCGAGCAGCAGGAACCGCACAACGGTGCCGACGGAAGTTCCGGGGCCACCGATCAGGATGAACCCTCGCTGGACGAGCTCTTCCCCGATGTGGATCTCGGCGAGGACGACGGCTCCGAGGGCTACCAGAACCACGACGAACTCGACCAGGACCTGGACGATCTCATGGGCCGTGAGCGGGAGGAGGACTCCGCCGCACCGGTGACAAGCGACGAACCCGACGACGGTCCGTCCGGTGTTCTCGAGAGCGAACCGGCGGTCGGTGACAACGAGCCAGAGAGCGTTCGGGATACGGCACTCGAGGAGGAGGAGGACATTCCCGCGACGGCTTCCGCGCCCCCGTCCGCCAGCGGTGAGGTGCCGGTGCTTCGGGAAAAGGTGGACCCCACTCGCATGCCCCATGCCGGCCTCAGCGACGACGAACTGTCCAGACTTGCCGAACTGCTCACCGCGGACCTGGAGGCCCGCCTGGATACCATCATCGTCGAGGCGGTGGACCATGAGATGGATCGCGTCTCCACCGCGCTGAAAAACGCCATTCACCGCCAGCTCAAGGGCCGTCTGCCCGACATCATTGCCGAATTCGTCAGCGAGACCCGCAGCCTCTGACGACGATCCATCCCTTACCATCCGATACACAACCCGGCGAGATCCCGACCAAGACCATGGAGAAGACCTACGACCCCCACGCCATCGAGCAATCCTGGTACCAGGCCTGGGAAGAGCGCGGCGACTTTGCCCCCCGCGGTGACGGCGACCCCTACTGCATCATGATCCCGCCGCCCAATGTCACCGGCAGCCTGCACATGGGCCACGCCTTCCAGGACACGCTGATGGATGCCCTGGTGCGCTACCACCGCATGCGCGGCGACCAGACCCTGTGGCAGCCCGGCACCGACCACGCCGGAATCGCCACTCAGATGGTGGTGGAGCGCCGTCTGGAGGGCGACGGTCTGAGCCGTCACGACCTCGGGCGCGAAGCGTTCATGGAGAAGGTCTGGGAATGGAAGGCGGAGTCCGGCGGCCACATCACCCGCCAGCTCCGTCGCCTCGGCGCCTCGCTGGACTGGTCCCGGGAACGTTTCACCATGGACGAGGGCCTGTCACGGGCGGTCACCGAGGTCTTCGTGCGCCTCTACAACGACGGCCTGATCTATCGCGGCAAACGGCTGGTGAACTGGGACCCGGCGCTGCACACCGCCGTCTCCGATCTGGAGGTGGTCTCCGAGGAGGAGGCCGGCCACATCTGGCACATGCGCTATCCGCTGGCCGACGGCGACGGCCACCTGGTGGTGGCCACCACCCGGCCGGAGACCCTGCTCGGCGACACCGCCGTGGCGGTCCACCCCGAGGACGAGCGCTACACCCATCTGATCGGACGGTTCGTGGAGCTGCCGCTGGTGGGCCGACACATCCCCGTCATCGCCGACGACTACGTCGATCCGGCGTTCGGCAGCGGCTGCGTCAAGATCACTCCGGCCCACGACTTCAACGACTACGCCGTGGGCGGCCGCCACGGCCTGCCGCTGATCAATGTCCTGACCCACGACGCCGCCATCCGGGAAACCTTCGAGCGGGTCGAGGCCGAGGGCGCCGGTGGCGGCATCGAGGCCAACGAGCAGGTCGACGCGGCGGCCATCGAGACCGCCACGGTCCCCGAAGCGTACCGCGGCCTGGACCGCTTCGAGGCCCGTCGGCGCATGGTGGCCGACCTCGACGCCGCCGGGCTGCTGGAGGCGGTGGAGGACCACCGGCTGATGATCCCGCGCGGCGACCGCTCCGGCACCGTCGTGGAGCCCTACCTCACCGACCAGTGGTTCGTCGATCTCACCCGCGAACGGACCGCCGACGGCCGCCCCGGCGGCGGCGCGCGGATCACCCGCCCGGCCATCGACGCGGTGCGCGACGGCGACATCCGCTTCGTCCCCGGGAACTGGGAACGCACCTACTACAACTGGCTCGACAACATCCAGGACTGGTGCATCTCCCGCCAGCTCTGGTGGGGCCACCGCATCCCGGCGTGGTACGACGCCGAGGGGACCATCTACGTCGGCCACGACGAGGCCGAAGTACGGGCGAAACACGGTCTGGGTCCGGCCGTGGCGCTGACTCGCGACGAGGACGTGCTGGACACCTGGTTCTCCTCCGCCCTGTGGCCCTTCTCCACCCTGGGCTGGCCGGACGACACCGGGGAACTGCACACCTTCTATCCGACCTCGACCCTGGTCACCGGCTTCGACATCATCTTCTTCTGGGTGGCGCGGATGATCATGATGGGGCTCTACGTCATGGACGACGTGCCCTTCCGCGAGGTCTACATCCACGGCCTGGTGCGCGACGCCCACGGCCAGAAGATGTCGAAGTCCAAGGGCAATGTCCTCGACCCCATCGATCTCATCGACGGCATCGACCTCGAGGCGCTGGTGGCCAAGCGGACCTACGGCCTGATGCAGCCGGACAAGGCCGCCGCCATCGAACGCATGACCCGCGAGGCCTACCCCGACGGCATCCCCGCGTTCGGCACCGACGCCCTGCGCTTCTCGTTCGCCGCGCTGGCCTCCACCGGTCGCGACATCAATTTCGACCTGAGTCGCGTGCAGGGCTACCGCAACTTCTGCAACAAGCTGTGGAACGCGGCCCGCTTCGTGCTGATGAACACCGAGGGGCGCGACTGCGGCGCCGACGGCGGCGAGATCGAGCTCAGCGCGGCGGACCGCTGGATCGTCAGCCGCCTGCAGGCCGCCGAGCGGGATGTGGCGGAGGCCGTCGCGGGCTACCGCTTCGACCACATGGCCACGGCGATCTACGAGTTCATCTGGCACGAATACTGTGACTGGTACCTGGAACTGGCCAAGGTGGTGCTCAACGACGACGACGCCCCGGAGGCGGCGAAGCGCGGCACCCGCCGGACCCTGGTGCGGGTACTGGAGACCACCCTGCGTCTGGCCCACCCGCTGATGCCGTTCATCACCGAGCACATCTGGCAGACGGTGGCGCCCCTGGCCGGGGTCGCCGGCGAGACCATCCAGCACTGCGCCTACCCGGAGGCCGACGACGACCGGCGGGACGAGGCGGTGGAGGCGGAGATGAGCTGGGTTCAGCAGGTCATCCTGGGGATCCGGCAGATCCGCTCCGGGATGGACATCGCCCCGGGGAAACCGTTACCGGTGCTACTGGCCGGCGGCGACGCCGACGACCGCGAACGGATGGCCCACCACGCGGCGGCCATCCGCACCGTGGCCCGGGTGGAATCGCTGACCTGGCTGGACGAGGGTGACGAATCGCCGGAGGCCGCCACCGCCATGGTCGGCGATCTCAAGGTGCTGGTGCCCATGGCCGGGCTCATCGACAAGCAGGCGGAACTGGCGCGCCTGGACAAGGCCATCGCAAAACTCGAGGGCGATCTCGGCAAGGTGGAGGGCAAGCTGGCCAATGCCGGTTTCGTCGAACGCGCCCCCGCCGACGTGGTCGAGAAGGAGCGGGTCAAGCGCGACGAGATGGCGACCACCCTGGACGGGCTACGCGAACAGCGCGAACGGATTGCCGGGCTCTGAGGGCGCGTGACCGGCGCTCCCCTCAGCGGGGAGGCGCCGGTACCCGCTCGGGCCCTGGAGAAAAGCTTCGGGGAACGGTCCGGCTCAGAACTTCTTCTGCGGCTGGAGGCTGTCGAAGAAGTTGTCCCACTGGCGGGAGACATCGTCCTTGTTGCGACCCGAATCGCCACTGGGCGCGATCTTGAGAATCTCCGGGTAGTCGGTGACGACGATGTAGGTCACGTCGTCGTTGCCGTACTTCTCGTAGGAGTCGTTCTTCACCCGCTTCACCTCGAAGCCCATCTCGCGGAAGGCCTCGCGGATCGGGCCGTGCAGGGATTTCTGGTTCAGCGGCTCATAGGCGTGCATGGTGCCGTAGCCGGCCTGCCAGTCGGTCCATTCGTTGTATTCCACGCCGGCCGACTTGCCGGAGATGACGATGTGGAATTCCAGCTCACGCGGAGAGAGCTCTTTCACCGAGAAGCCGGTATCGCCGAAGGCCTCGGGATTCACCAGACCGGTGTACAGGCGCTCCTTTTTCTCGCCGTGGCGCGGCAGACCGGCCTGCTCCAGTTGTTCGGCCACATGCCGAACCAGTGCTACACCGGGTTCCTCACCATCGGAATAGATCGGCGGCAGGGCCATGATCCCGCTGGTGCCAGTGGAGTCGTTCATACGGGCCTCGCTTACGGTGGTTGAACGGGTTCTCGGTTCTATTCTCCCATCATAGCAACACGTTGCAATCCTGTCCCGCCCTGTCGGGGCCGGGTTCGACGCAGGCGCGTGTGGCGCCGCCGTTCACGTCGAGCCCAGCCCGAACAGGCTCCGGGCAGTTGCGGCCGTGTACCGGGCCACGTCCGCGACCCCTTCCCCTCGGCGTTCGGCCACGGCCGCCGCGATGGCCGGGAGGTGTGCGGGGCTGTTGCGCTCCCCGGCGTGGCCCTCCGGCGGCATGTCGGGGGCATCGGTCTCCAGCAGCAGCGCCTCGGCCGGCAGACCGGCGACGATGTCCCGCAATCGGCGATTGCGCTCGTGGGTGACCAGCCCGCCGATGCCGAGGCGGAAGCCGCTGTCGAGGTAGGCGCGGGCCTCTTCCGCGCTGCCGTTGAAAGCGTGGATGACGCCGCCGGGGCCGCCCCAGCGTCGCAGGCGCCCCACAAGGCGATGATGGGCGCGGACGCAGTGAATGATGACCGGCAGGTGGTGGTCGCGGGCGATGGCGAGCTGGGCGTCGAGCAGCGCCTCCTGGGCGGCGTGTTCGGCGGACGGAAGGCGGAAGTCGAGGCCGATCTCGCCGATGGCCACCGGGCGCGCGCCTTCGGGAGGACCGTCCAGCCGGCGCGTCAGGGTGGCAAGGTCGGCATCGGGATCATGCGCGTCGAAAAAGGCGGGGTGCAGCCCCTCGGCGTGGTGGATCAGCGGGTCCCCGGCCGCCATTCGCGCCGCCCGCTCCCAGGTGGCAGCGGTGACGCCCGGGATCACCAGTGCGCTCAGCCCCTGTTCGACGCAGCGCTCCCGCACCTCCGCGCGGTCGGCGTCGAAAGCGGGGAAATCGAAGTGGCAGTGGGAGTCGACCAGTTCCATCCCGCCGGTGTATCAGAAGGCCGGCGGGAGGGGAAGGGTCAATCGCTCCGATCGCCGGGATTGTAGAAATGCTCCGACGGCCGACCCGTGTAATACCCTTGAGCCATGTCGATGCCGGTCTCGGCCACGGCATCGAGAACATCCTGGTTCTCCACGAACTCCGCCACGGTCCGGATTCCCAGTTCCCGGGCGAGGCTGGAGATGTTGCGAACGAAAGCGAGGTCGCGGTGGTCGTTGAGCATGTTGGCGATGAAATCGCCCTCGATCTTCACCACGTCCACGGCGAAACGCTTCACGTAGTGGTAGGAGGAGAACCCGGAGCCGAAATCGTCGATGGCGAACTTGAAGCCCTCCAGCTTCAGGTCGTTCACGAAGGTCTCCAGCACACTGATGCTGCGCACCGTGTCACGCTCGGTGATCTCGAAGACGATCTGGGCCGGGTCGACACCGTTCTCCTGCACCAGCCGCCGCGTCTCGTGGAGGAATTCCGCGATGACGATGGCCTTGGGTGAGAGGTTCACGAACAGCAGACCCTTGTAAGACTCCGCCTTGATCTTTGCGAAGGCCTTTTCCATGACCACGTAGTCCATCTGATGGATCACACCCATGCGCTCGGCCACCTCGATGAACTCACCCGCCCCCATCAATGAACCATCCTCGCGCCGGATGCGACTCAGGGTCTCGTGGGCGATCACCTCGCCGGTGCGGGTATCGACGATGGGCTGAAAGACCGGTACCACATTGTCAGCGTCCAGGGCCTGCTGAATCTCCCGGCTCTTTTCGCCGATGGCCCTGAAAACCTCGACCACCTCGTCCTCGGTCGGATAGCCGATGCGATTCTTGCCTTCGGTCTTCGCCTTGTACATCATGTTGTCGGCGAACATGAACAGATCCTTCTGCTCGGTGGCGTGGTCGGGATAGCTGGCCAGGCCGATGGAGACCGTGGCTTTCACCATGCCGCCGTCCGGCGCCTCCATGCTCAGCTCGGTACAACGTTCCAGGATCCGCTCGGCGACCTGATAGGGGCCGATGTCATCGCTGTCGCTGATAATGGCCACGAACTCGTCGCCGCCATAGCGGGCGACCACGTCGCCCTGACGCACCGACCCCATGATGGCCTCAGCGAACTCTTCCAGGAAGCGGTCGCCGAAGCTGTGGCCATAGTTGTCGTTGATCGACTTGAAGTTGTCCAGATCGATGACCAGGATGGAGAAACCGTACTGACCCCGTTCAGCACGGGATATCTCGTACTCCAGAAGCTCCCAGAAGACGCGCTGATTGTAGAGATTGGTCAGCGGGTCGCGCGTGGCGTAGTGCTCCAGGTCCTTGGTGTACTTGTAGATCGCCTTCACCGAACCGACCACGTTGAGCAATGTCGAGAGGATGCTCTCGACCACCAGCATGCGCACATCGTCACGAACGATATCCGCCTGCAGTCCGATGCCGACGATGCCGCCGATCTTCGGGGTATCTACCAGCAGAGACTTGGTCTGCAAGGCCACCGAATCCTTGTCCACACCTTCCAGGAAACAGCTGGTATCCGCCACGTGGTGGTGGATCTGGATCTCCGGCATGGGCTGGAAATGCGGCTCCTCGCGCAGGGCCTCCAGGGCGCCGTCCTCGAATGCCTGGCGCACCTCCGCGGGCGGATTGCAGCGCCAGAAGACCTCCAGATCGAAGACCTCCTCATCCACCTTGAAGACCGAGAAGAGACTGTAGGCGTCGACGATCTTGTTGATCTCCAGCAGCAGCTGGCTGATGTACTCGCGCCAGTCGCGCACCACCTCGGAAGTGATGACGAACTTTTCCAGTAGCCGGATCTCGAACTCGAGCAGGTCGCGGTCGACGGCGAAGTTGCGCAGCTTTTCCACCAGGGTCTGCATCTGATGGAGCAGGTCGTCCAGCTCGCGGAAGCCGGCACCGTGGTCCTTGAAGGAGACGTTCTTCAGATCGGAGACGCTGTTGACTCGCTCGATGGAATCACCGATCACGCCCAGGGCGTTCTTCAGCCGCCGATTGAGATAGAGGGCCACCCCGATGGCACCCAGGATCGGCAGTGGCGCGATCAGCAGCAGCGTGGTCAGGAAGCGATCCCGCGCCTCGTTCATCACCGGGGTCAGGTCCTGCTGGACGTCGATAACGCCCAGGGTGTCACCGGCCTCGGCGTTGGTGTGGCAGGCCAGGCACTCGGTGCGGGCATTCAGCGGATAGAGATAGCGCAGGCTGCTCTCCTTCTCCCGGAACACCCGTTCGCCGTTGTCGAAGACCGCCCGAACCCGCTCGTCCATCTGCGGCTGATCGATGCTGCCGTAGAGGTATTCGACCTTCTCGCCGCGATAGATCTCCAGCTTGTACGGGGTGTCGTCGAAGGTGGCCCGGTTGGCTTCCAGAAAGGACTCGAGCTCCTCCCGGGTCCAGCCCCGTCGCATCACCTGGAACATGGAATTGAAGGTCTGGTCGGCGATGATGTTGCTGACGGTGCGGGCGTCTTCCTGCACCGTCCGGTCGTAGACCGCCGAGACCACCAGATAGAGACCCACGAAGAGGACCAGGGAGACCCCGATGGCCGTGGTGAGGATGAATCCGCGGATGGTCTTCTGCATAACGTATGCGGCTCGGCCGCCCCCTCCGCCCGTGCGCTGGTGTTATTGGTCGGGCGCCGCCTGGTGCTCCCGGGTCGCCTCGAAACGGAGATCGGGCCACCGCTCCTCGGCCAGTTGCAGGTTCACCCGCGTGGGCGCCAGGTAGGTCAGATAGCCCGCGCCGTCCAGGGCGAGACTGTCCACGTTCTTGTCGCGGAAGCGCTCCAGCTCGCGCTTGTCGTCCCCGTGGACCCAGCGTGCGGTCTGGACGTTCACCGCCTCGAACTGGCATTCGACCTTGTACTCGTCACGCAGCCGCTGCGCCACGACGTCGAACTGTAGCACACCAACCGCACCGAGAATAAGGTCATTGCGCTCCAGTGGCTGGAACAGCTGCACGGCCCCCTCCTCGGAGAGTTCGGTGAGCCCCTTGACCAGCGCTTTGGAGCGCAGGGGGTCCTTGAGCACTGCGCGACGGAAGAGCTCCGGGGCGAAGTTCGGCACCCCGGAGAAACGCAGTTTCTCGCCCTCGGTGAAGGTGTCGCCGATCTGGATGGTGCCGTGGTTGTGCAGGCCGATGATGTCCCCCGGCAGGGCCTCGTCGGCGTGGCTGCGGTCCTGCGCCATGAAGGTGGTCGCGGAGACGTTCTGCACGGACTTGCCGGTGCGCACGTTGTGGATCTTCATGCCGTTGCGAAAACGCCCCGAACAGACGCGCATGAAAGCCAGCCGATCCCGATGCTGCGGGTCCATGTTCGCCTGGATCTTGAAGACGAAACCGGTGAGTTTCTCCTCCTCCGGCGCCACCACCCGGGTATCCGACTCGCGGGGCTGCGGCCCCGGGGCATAGCCGACAAAGGTCTTCAGCAGCTCCTCCACCCCGAAGTTGTTGATCGCGGATCCGAAGAACACCGGGGTCAGCTCGCCGCGCAGGAAGGGGGCCGTTTCGAAGTCGTGGCTCGCCCCGCGGACCAGCTCCACCTCCTCGCGCAGGTGCTCGGCCACATCGGCCCCGAGCACCTCGTCCAGGCGCGGGTTGTCCAGCCCGGCGATGGTCTCGCCCTCCTGGATCTTCCCCTCGTGGCGGGCCGAATAGAGATGAACCTCCTCGTTCACCAGGTGGTAGACCCCCTTGAAGCGGCTCCCCATGCCGATGGGCCAGGTCACCGGCGCGCAGCGGATCTTCAGCACCTCCTCGATCTCGTCCAGCAACTCCATCGGTTCACGCCCCTCGCGGTCGAGCTTGTTGATGAAACTGACGATGGGCGTGGTGCGCAGGCGGCAGACCTCCATCAGCTTCACCGTGCGGTCCTCGACCCCCTTGGCGGCGTCGATGACCATCAGCGCCGAGTCCACGGCGGTGAGCGTGCGGTAGGTATCCTCGGAGAAGTCCTCGTGACCGGGGGTGTCGAGCAGGTTGATGATCCGCCCGTCGTACGGGAACTGCATCACCGACGAGGTCACCGAGATCCCGCGCTGCTGCTCCATCGCCAACCAGTCGGAGGTCGCGTGACGATCGGCCTTGCGCCCCTTCACCGTGCCGGCGTTCTGGATGGCGCCGCCGAACAGCAGCAGCTTCTCGGTGAGCGTGGTCTTGCCGGCGTCCGGGTGGGAGATGATCGCGAAGGTGCGGCGATCCGCCTGGCGGTGGTCAGTGATCTCGGCCATCGGTGGTCGGTTTCCTCGGCGGGGTGGGCTGTAATCCGCCCATTGTACGGTGTCGACGGGGGCGTTATACAGCCCGATCGAAAAGGGACGGCCCCCTTTCCGGTCAGAGCGCCCGCTTGAACACCCAGGCGTCTTCCCGCGCCCCGCCGAAGTCCGGGTAGTAGTCCCGCCGGATCCCCACCTGCTCGAAGCCTTCACTCCGATAGAGCGCCAGAGCCGACGGGTTCGACGGCCGCACTTCCAGGATGGCCAGTTCGGCCCCGGCCAGCCGCGCCTCGGCCAGCAGCGCACGCAGCAGAATCCGGCCGTGTCCCTGCCCCCGATGATTCGGATGAATGGTGAGATTCAGCAGATGGCTCTCGCCGGCGGCCACAGTCACCAGACCGTAGCCGATGATCGCGCCGTCCGGGGCCTCGAGGACCCGGGCGGTGTAGCCGGCGCGCAGGCAGTCCCGCATGATCCCCTCGGTCCACGGCTCCGGATGGCTGCGCGCCTCCATCGCCATGACCTCGGGCAGGTCGGAGGCCAGCAGGGGCCGGATGACGGCCTCGCCGTCGCCCTCTCCCGCGCCGGCGATGCCGGCGGACATCGCGGGCGGTTCGACCGGCGGCGGCGTGTGCCGGCTCCCGGAGGTCATGGCCCGGACGAGACCATCGCGGCGCGGGCGCGCTTCAGGTCCGCCCAGGCGTGGGCCTTGTCGCCCGGTGTGCGCAGCAGGTAGGCGGGATGATAGGTCACCACCAGCGGGATCCCGGCGTCGCCCCAGCGGTGGGTCTGGTCGCGCAGCCGCGCCAGCGGCTCCTCGCGCCCGAGCAGCTGCTGGGCCGCGACGCGTCCCACGGCAAGGATGACGCGCGGCTGGACGAGTTCGATCTGACGCGCCAGCCAGGGGGCGCAGGTGGCCCGTTCCTCGGGCGTCGGATCGCGGTTCTCGGGGGGGCGGCACTTGATGCAGTTGGCGATGTAGACCCCCTCCCCGCGCGCCAGTCCCAGCGCCGCCAGCATGGCGTCCAGCAGCTGACCGGCCGGGCCGACGAAGGGCTCGCCGCGCCGGTCCTCCTCGGCTCCCGGGGCCTCACCCACCACCAGCCAGTCGGCGCCGGGATCGCCGACACCGAAGACGGTGTGACTGCGCCCCTGGTGCAAGGGGCAGGCTGTGCAGCTGGCGACCCGTTCTTCCAGTTCTTGCCAACCCATCGACCCCGGCCCCTCGGCTTCCGGCGAGACCGGGTCCGTGCCTGCGGAGCTCTCCTCCACCACCTCCGGGGAAGCGCTCACCGGTTCCATCGGGGTCGGCTGCACGGGTGCAATCCCGGCGGGTGAAGCCCCTTCCCGGGGGCCACCGTTCGGTTCGGCTGCCACCTCGGTCGTTTCCACATCACCCCTCGCCCGACGCACCCACGGGGTGATGCCGAGTTCCTCCAGATAGCGTCGTCGGCGCGCCTCCTCCATGGCCGGCTAGACGTCCCCGGCCTGGGGGTGGGCCCGCTCCACCGGGGCGAGGATCTTGTTCAGCGCGTTGATGTAGGCCTGGGCGGAGGCGATGACGATGTCGGTGTCGGCCCCCTGGCCGTTGACGATCCGGCCGCCCATCTCCAGCCGCACGGTGACCTCGCCCTGGGCGTCGGTACCGGAGGTGATGTTGTTCACGGAGTAGAGCAGCAGCTGGGTACCGCTCTCCATGATCATCTCGATGGCGGAGAAGGTCGCGTCCACCGCCCCGCTGCCCTCGGCCTCGGCGCGGCGCTCCTCGCCGTCCACCGTCAGGGCCACCCGGGCGCGCGGCGTCTCGCCGGTCTCCGAGCAGACATGCACGGTGGCCAACCGGACCCGTTCGTTCTCCGCTTCAATCCCCGCCTCGGTGACCAGTGTCTGCAGGTCCTCGTCGTAGATCTCGTGCTTCTTGTCGGCCAGTTCCTTGAACTTGGCGAAGGCGTCGTTGAGGATCGCCTCCGATTCGAACTCGATGCCGATCTCCGCCAGCCGCGACTTGAACGCGTTGCGGCCGGAGTGCTTGCCGAGCACCATGCGGTTGGTGTTCCAGCCGACATCCTCGGCGCGCATGATCTCGTAGGTCTCGCGGTGCTTGAGCACGCCGTCCTGGTGGATCCCCGATTCATGGGCGAAGGCGTTGGCCCCGACGATGGCCTTGTTCGGCTGCGGCTGGAAGCCGGTCACCGACGCCACCAGCTTCGAGCTCGGCACGATCTGCGTGGTGTCGATGCGGGTGTCGCACGGGAAGTAGTCCCGGCGCGTGCCCAGCGCCATCACCACCTCCTCCAGCGCGGCGTTGCCGGCGCGCTCGCCGAGCCCGTTGATGGTGCACTCCACCTGGCGAGCGCCGTTGCTCACCGCCGCCAGGGAGTTGGCCACCGCCAGGCCGAGATCGTTGTGACAGTGGGAGGAGAGCACGGCGCGATCGGCGTTGGGCACATTGGCGCGGATGTCGCGGATCAGACCACCGAACTGCTCCGGCACGCTGTAGCCGACCGTGTCCGGGATGTTGATGGTGGAGGCGCCGGCCGCGATGGCCGCCTCGACGATCCGGTAGAGGAACGCCGGCTCGGACCGGCCCGCGTCCTCGGCGGAGAACTCCACGTCGTCCACGTACTCGCGCGCCTTCTTGACCGCCGCAACGGCGCGCTCGATGACCTCGTCCGGGGTCATGCGCAGCTTCATCTCCATGTGGATGGGCGAGGTGGCGATAAAGGTATGGATCCGCCCCGAGGTGGTCCCCTGCAATGCCTCGCCAGCGCGCTCGATGTCGTGGTCGATGGCACGGGCCAGGCCGCAGACGGTGCTTTCATGAACGCTGTCGGCCACGGCCTTCACCGCGTCGAAATCGCCCTCGCTGGCCGCCGGGAAACCGGCCTCGATGACGTCCACCCGCAGCCGTTCGAGCTGCCTGGCGATGCGCACCTTCTCCTCGCGCGTCATGGATGCGCCGGGGCTCTGCTCGCCGTCGCGCAGGGTGGTGTCGAAGATGATCAGGCGGTCCCGCTGGTTCTGTTCACTCATGATGGTCTCCGGAATTCTGGCGCCATGGTAACCAAGCCGACCGGGATCACCAACTGGGTGGCCCCTTTGAATGGCCTGATTCGTTCTCGGATGGGGCCGCTCGGGCCCGGGGATTCGACGTTCGCTCTAACTGCCCGCAGGCAGTCGCAGTCGCCCGTCGGCGGACGCCGGAAAGGCGCGCGGGAGGAGATCGCCGCAGCGGCGGAGGAAGGAGTTCCGGATGTCGATTGCGCTGCGGTTCATGGTTCGCCCTTGTGGCTGGACCGACTCGATCATGGATCTGGACTGAGTATAAACACAGCAGAATCGGACTGACAAGAGGCCCCCGTTTCACACCGCCAGGCTCAATCCCAGCGCCACCAGAACCCCGTGGCCCAGCAGCGAGACGATGGTCAGCCGAATGGCCGGCCCGAGTTGGCGCGGCGTCTCGGCGTTCCGGACCAGGCCGCGGGCCGCCAGCAGACCGAGCGGCAGGACCAGCAGGCCGAGCAGCGCCGGCCCGGGCAGCTCGCCGAAGGCCACGGCGACGACCAGCGCCGCGTGGGCGCCCAGGACCAGTCCGAGATAGACCCAGCGCGCCCGGCGGGCCCCGAGACGCACGACCCAGTGCGCCTTGCCCACAGCCGCGTCGGCGCGCCGGTCGGGGAACTGGTTGATGTAGAGCAGACTGGTGGCCAGCAGGGCATAGGGGAGCGATGCCCAAAGAACCAGGGGGTCGAAAACACCTCGTTGGATCAGGTCGGTGCCCAGCGGGATCAGAATGCCGAAGGCGAGAGCAATGGCGATTTCGCCAAGGCCCCGACTGTTCAGCGCCAGGGGTGGGGCGGAATACCCCCAGCCGATGAGCAGTCCCAGCAGACCGACCCCGGCCAGCGGCCAGCCCCCCCTTTCCAGCAGGACCACCCCGATGATGGCCACCACCGCCAGGAGCAGCCATCCCAGCCGGGCGGTCTGCCACGCGGTCAGCCGACCCTGCTGGATGAAGCGCCTGCCGCCGGTCAGGCCGGGGATGTACTCCTTGTTGCGGGCATCCGTGCCGTTGAGGGCGTCGTAGTAGTCGTTCAGAACGTTCATCCCGGCATGCGCGAGGACCGCGCCGATGGCCGTCAGGAGGGCCGCTCCACCATCCAGCGCAACCCCGCTGGAGCGGGCCACGGCCAGGCCAATGAACACCGGCACCAGACTGGCCAGCAGGAAGGGTGGGCGCGTAGCCAGTAGCCAGGTCTTCAACGGCACGGGATCAGACACCTTCGGAATACCCTCCCCTGTCTCCCGAAACGGGCGGTTCGATTTCAGTCCTCGCCCAGCACGGTCACGGTCAATCGGCGGGAATGGGGCCGGGTCCGGTGCTCCCAGAGGAAGACCCCCTGCCAGGTGCCGAGCACCGGTCGCCCATCGCTCACCGGGATGGTTACCCCGGCGTCGGTGAGCACCGTGCGGATGTGGGCCGACATGTCGTCCGGCCCCTCCATGGCGTGTTCATGGGCCGGGTCCCCGTCGGGCGCGGCGGTGGCCATGTAGCGCTCCATGTCGCGCCGAACGCTCGGATCGGCGTTCTCGGTGAGGGTCAGCGAGGCACTGGTGTGCCGGCAGAAGACCTGGCAGAGCCCGGTGCGGATGCCGCTGTCGCGAATCGTGGCGGCCACTCGATCGGTGATCTCGAGCATCCCGCGTCCCGGGGTCTCGATGGTCAGATGCTGTTGTTCGAGCTTCATTCCGTCTGTCTCCTCGTGAATGGCGGCGCCACCGTTCAGTCCCGGTGGCGCCGGGCCCGTTCGGCGCGGCGGCGGCGCAGGGAGAAGAGCGTCTCCACCGGGCCGCTGACGGCGTACAGCAGGGCCACGGCGAAGAGCACCTGCGGCGGGTCGGAGGCGATGAGCACGAAGACCAGCACCACCACCAGCAGGGCGACGAACGGCACCCGTCCCTTCACGTCCACGTCCTTGAAGCTGCGGTAGCGCAGATTGGAGACCATCAGCACCCCGCCGAAGACGGTGAGCACCACCGCGGGCAGCCACAGGGTCTCGCCGTCGAGGCCGTTGGACCAGCCGGCCCAGACCAGTCCGGCGAGCAGCGCCGAGGCGGCCGGGCTGGCCAGTCCCTGGAAGAAGCGCTTGTCCGACTTGGCCACCTGGGTGTTGAACCGCGCCAGGCGCAGCGCCGCCCCGGCGGTAAAGAGGAAGGCAACCAACCAGCCGACCTTGCCGAGGTCATGCAGGGCCCACTGGTGGATCACCAGCGACGGAGCCAGCCCGAATGAGATCAGGTCCGCCAGGCTGTCGTACTGGGTCCCGAATTCGGACTGCGTATTGGTCAGACGGGCCACCCGGCCATCCACTCCGTCGAGAACCATGGCCACGAAGATCGCCACGGCGGCATGGTCGAAGGCGCCCTCCATGGCGCTGACGATGGCGAAGAATCCGGCGAACAGCGCCGCCGTGGTAAAGAGATTGGGCAACAGGTAGATACCCCGCCGCCGGCTGGTGGGTTCCTCGTTCAACGGACTCGGTGGCCCCCGTTCTGATGGCCGGGGAGAAACACCCCGACCCCTCGCCTCAGTTCTTCGACTTGTCGACGATCTTGTTGGCGGCGATCCACGGCATCATGGAACGCAGTCGCTCGCCCACTTCCTCGATCTCGTGCTCCGCGCCGAGACGCCGCTTGGCCTTGAGCACCGGCGCCTTGGCCTGATTCTCGGCCATCCACTCACGGGCGAACTCCCCGTTCTGGATCTCGGCCAGGATCTCGCGCATTTCGTCCTTGGTCTCCTCGGTGACCACGCGCGGGCCGCGCGTCAGGTCGCCGTACTCGGCAGTGTTGGAGATGGAGTAGCGCATGTTGGCAATGCCGCCCTCGTACATCAGGTCGACGATGAGTTTCAGTTCGTGGAGGCATTCGAAATAGGCCATCTCCGGGGCGTAACCGGCCTCGACCAGGGTCTCGAAGCCGGCCTGGACCAGCGCGGTGGCACCCCCGCAGAGAACGGCCTGTTCACCGAACAGGTCGGTCTCGGTCTCCTCGCGGAAAGTGGTCTCGATGATCCCGGCCCGGCCACCGCCGTTGGCGGAGGCGTAGGCCAGAGCGATGTCCCGGGCCTTGCCGGAGGCATCCTGCTCGATGGCGATGAGAGACGGCACGCCACCCCCCTGGGTGTAGGTGGAACGCACCAGGTGCCCCGGGCCCTTCGGCGCGATCATGATCACGTCCAGGTCGGCGCGCGGCTCGATCTGGCCGAAGTGGACGTTGAAGCCGTGGGCGAAGGCCAGCGCGGCGCCCTGGCGAATGTTCGGGGCGACGTGGCGGTCGTAGATGTCGCCCTGGTACTCGTCGGGAGCCAGGATCATGACCACGTCGGCGCCGGCCACCGCCTCGTCCAGTGGCTGGACGGTCAGACCGGAGTCCTTCGCCTTCGCCTCGGAGGCGGAACCGGGACGCAGGCCGACCACCACCTCGACACCGGAGTCCTTGAGGTTGTTGGCATGGGCGTGCCCCTGGGAGCCGTAGCCGAGGATGGCCACCTTGCGCTGGGTGATGTTCGACAGGTCGGCGTCTTTGTCGTAGTAGATGTTCACGGTTCTCTTCCCTCGTTTCATGTCTGTGGAAAACGGGTGGTACGGCGTCGGCGGTTACAGGTTCAGGGCGCGCTCGCCACGGGCGATGCCCATCACGCCCGAACGCACCGTCTCGACGATGGACGTCGCCGGTAGCGCCTCGATGAAGGCGTCCAGCTTGCCACCATCACCAGTGAGTTCGATGGTATAGGTATGCTCGGTGACATCAATGATCCGGCCCCGGAAGATGTCGGCGAGCCGTTTCAGCTCATCACGGGACTCGGGATCATCGGCGCGGACCTTCATCAGCATCATCTCGCGCTCGATGTGGGGGCCCTCGGTGAGGTCCATGAGCTTGACCACGTCCACCAGCTTGTTCAACTGCTTGGTGATCTGCTCGATGACCTCCTCGGAACCCCGGGTGACCAGGGTCATCCGCGACAGGCTGCCATCCTCGGTGGGGGCGACCGTGAGCGACTCGATGTTGTAACCACGGGCGGAGAACAGGCCGGCCACCCGGGACAGCGCCCCGGCCTCGTTTTCCATCAGGATGGAGATGATGTGCCGCATGTCAGGCCAGCTCCCGTTCCGGTGACAGGTGCATCTCGTGGTGGCCGGCGCCGGCGGCGATCATCGGATAGACATTTTCCGACTGATCGGTGATGAAGTCCAGGAAGACCAGTCGGTCCTTCTGCGCGAAGGCTTCCCGCAGCGCGTCTTCCACATCGCCGGGCTTCTCCACCCTCACCCCGGCGTGGCCATAGGCCTCGGCCAGGCTCACGAAATCGGGGAGTGTATCCATGTAGGAATGGCTGTAGCGGCTCTCGTAGAAGAACTCCTGCCACTGACGCACCATGCCCATGTAGCGATTGTTCAGATTGATGATCTTCAACGGCAGCATGAACTGCTTGCAGGTGGAGAGTTCCTGGATGCACATCTGGATGCTCGCCTCGCCGGTGATACAGGCGACCGGCGCCTCCGGATGGGCGATCTGGGCCCCCATGGCCGCCGGAAGACCGAAGCCCATGGTCCCGAGACCGCCGGAGTTGATCCAGCGACGCGGCTTCTCGAAGCCGTAGAACTGTGCCGCCCACATCTGATGCTGGCCGACGTCGGAGGTCACGAAGGCCTCGCCGCCGGTGACCTCGTGCAGCTTCTCGATGACGTACTGCGGCTTGATGAGCGGACTCTCCCGATCGAACTCGAGACAGTTGCGCCCCTGCCATTCCCGGATCCGCCCCCACCAGGTGTCGAGCGCCTCGCGGTCGGGGTGGCGCTCACCCGAGCGCAGCAGCTGGTTCATCTCCTGGAGCACACTGTTCACTTCGCCGACGATGGGCACATCCACACGCACGTTCTTGGAAATACTCGATGGATCGATGTCGATGTGGATGATCCGCGCATCCGGACAGAAGTGCTTGACGTCGCCGGTCACGCGATCGTCGAAGCGGGCACCCACGGCGATGAGCACGTCGCACTCGTGCATCGCCATGTTTGCTTCGTAGGTGCCATGCATCCCCAGCATGCCGAGATTCTGTGGGTCGGAAGCCGGGAACGCGCCGAGGCCCATCAGGGTCTGAGTGATCGGATAGCCAAGGGTGCGGGTCAGTTCCGTGAGACTCTCCGCGGCATTGCCGAGCACCACGCCGCCGCCGCTGTAGATCATCGGCTGGCGGGCACTGAGCAGCAGATCCACGGCGCGCTTGATCTGGCCCGGATGGCCACGCTCCACCGGATTGTAGGAGCGCAGGCTCACCGACTTCGGCCAGGTGTACGGGACCTTGATGTTCGGATCGGTAACATCCTTGGGCACATCCACCACCACCGGGCCGGGGCGGCCGGTGGTGGCGATGTGAAAGGCCTTCTTCAGAGTCACCGCCAGATCGCGGACATCCTTTACCAGGAAGTTGTGCTTCACGCAGGGGCGGGTAATGCCCACCGCATCGACCTCCTGGAACGCATCGGAGCCAATGGCGCCGGAATTCACCTGCCCGGTGATGACCACCATGGGGATGGAGTCCATGTGAGCGGTGGCGATGCCGGTCACCGTGTTGGTGACACCGGGTCCGGAGGTGACCAGCAGCACGCCCGGCTTGCCGGTGGCCCGGGCATAGCCGTCGGCAGCGTGAGCCGCGGCCTGCTCGTGGCGTACCAGCACGTGCCGGATCCCCTTCTGGCCGTGCAGGGCGTCATAGGTGTGCAGAACCGAACCGCCGGGGTAACCGAAGATGAATTCGACCCCCTCGTCCTGCAGGAACTGGACGATGATTTCGCCGCCGCTGAGCTCCACTGCTCTCTCTCCAGGTCGCATTCGCGGCCCTTGTACCGGCCACGAAAAGTAATATGAAACCGTCAAACGTACTGTTAACCGCCGGCCGGGTCAACTCCGCTGGTCTTCCCCCGGCCGCCGCGCAAAACGCTCCAGGTGGTCACGAGCCCGTGCAACCAGGCTCCCCTCGAGCCCGTTGCGCTCGGCGATGAGCAGCCCCAGGGACTGCCCGGGTTCACCCGGCACCAACTGATAGGTGGGCGCCAGGGCCTCGTGGTCGAAGCGCATCGAGGCGTTGTGTACATGCGCAGTGGCCTCGGCGTAATCCTTCAACGGCGACAGATGGGTGTTCACGATCCCGAGCACGCGCCGCGCCAGCAGTTCGTCCAGGACCGCCATGGCCAGGGCCGCGCCCTCTTCCGGGTCGGTGCCGGTACCCAGTTCATCCATGAGCACCAGGGTGCGATCGTCGGCCTCACCGAGGATGCGCTTGAGCTTCTCGACGTGGCCGGCGAAGGTCGACAGATGGTGGTAGAGGTCCTGCGGATCGCCCACGTCCACCAGCAGCCGCGAGAAGTTGCCCACGGTGCAGGCGCCCGTGGCCGGGATGTGCAGGCCGCAGTGGGCCATGGTGGTCAGCAGCCCGAGAGTCTTGAGCACCACTGTCTTGCCGCCGGTGTTCGGGCCGGTAATCACCAGCAGACGCTGGTCGCCGTCCAGGCTCAGATCCAGAGGCACCGGTGCCGGCGCGTTGCCCTCGGCGTACTGGAGCAGCAGCAGCGGATGGTAGGCCCCGCGCAGGTCGATGCGGGGTTCCGCGGCCAGTTCCGGCGCGCGGGCATCCAGGTGGACCGCCAGCTGGGCGCCGGCGCTGGCCAGATCGATCCAGGTCACCGCCGTGACGAGTCTCTCCAGCGCCTCGTCCTCGGCGCGCACACCGTCGGTGACCTCGCGCAGCAGTCGCTGTTCCTCGGCCTGGATGCGGCCGTCCATAGCCTCGAGACGATTGTTCACCGCCACGGCCTCCACCGGCTCGATGATGACATCGCGTCCTCCCATGCCGCTGCCCCGGCGCACCCCCTTGATGCCGTCGGCGTGGCCGGCGCGCAGGGTCAGTGCCGCGCGCGCGCCTTGCCAGGCCGCACTGGCCAGTGGCTTGCCGTTCTCCTGCAGGTCCGGCGCCGCGATCCGCTTGCCGATGATCCCCTCCGCCTCCCGGCGCAGCTCGCCCAGTTCACCGTAGAGCTCCGCCAGGGTGGTAGTGGCGTCCTCGCGCAGCTTGTCGGTGGCCGAGAGGATCCCGTCCAGCGTCTCCATCAGTGCCGCGGGCGGCTCGACACTGCCCACGCCCGCGGGATGGAGAGCGGGATGCTCGCGAAGGTAGTCGGCCAGCTCGGCGCAGGCGCGCAGGAAGATCCGCAGATTGGCCAGCGCGCTCACGGTGAGACCGGCCCCCGGCGTACGCGCCTGGCGCAGGCTCGGACGAACATCCGGCAACTCCGGCAGCGGCGGGGGCGTATTCGCCTCCAGCGCCATCCGGACCGTGGTCACCGCCTCCTGCATGCGGCGGGCGCCGTCGGGATTCGGGGCCGGTTCCAGGTTGCGGCACGCCTCGGCCCCGAATGGGGTCGCCGCCAGTTTTTCCAGTAGCCGCCGGATACCATCGAATTCCAGCGCCTTGAGATCACTCTGCATGGTTCTTCTCTCCCGCCTCGCCTACCGAATTCCGGCCCCCTTTTCGAGGGTCGGCAAGACTAGCATGGTGCCGCTGCTGTAAAAACCTGAAGAATGTGACCTGTTTCCCTTGTCAGCGCATGTTCCTGACCCCATTTTGACCATCCGTGGGCATACCATTCGGACGGAAATTCCTTTAGAATGTCGATGTGAGTTCCCGGAGCCGGAACGGGCGCCCGCACACCAAGTTCACACTAATCAGAGCGAGCCGCTTGGCATATGTCATCCGTGAATGCCGATGTCGAAAGACAGGAAACGAGCAGCCCCAGCCACGCCGGGAATGCCGATTGCGTCTACATCATCCAGGGCATCACCAACGACGGCCGCAAGTTCCGCCCCAGTGACTGGGCCGAACGCATGAGTGGTGCCCTCTCCAGCTTCGGCGGTGGACGCATCCACTACTCCACCATGCTGCGACCCATCGCCTACAACGGCGTCAAGGCCGTGGTGCTGGATCCGAAACTGGAAGAGCGGGAACCGGAGCTGTTCGCCTACATCATGGACTTCGCCCGCTCCAACAATCTGCGGATCACCGAGGCGCCACGCGGCGACTGAGGGCGGCCCCCGTCCTGCCGACGGCCCCATTCGCATCGTTCGAGGACACCATGCGCACATCCAATCTGCTGCTCTCCACCCTGCGTGAAGATCCGGCGGACGCCGAGATCGTCAGCCACAAGCTCATGCTCCGGGCCGGGATGATCCGGCGACTGGCTTCCGGTCTCTACACCTGGCTGCCACTGGGCCTGCGCGTGCTGCGCCGGGTCGAGACCATCGTCCGCGAGGAGATGGACCGCGCCGGTGCCCAGGAGGTTCTGATGCCGGCCATCCAGCCGGCGGAGCTGTGGCAGGAGTCGGGGCGCTGGGCGGAATACGGGCCGGAGCTGCTGCGCATTACCGACCGCCACGGGCGCGAGGGCTGCTTCGGCCCCACCCACGAGGAGGTCATCACCGATCTGGTTCGCAATGAACTGCGCAGTTACCGTCAGGTTCCCGCCAATTTCTACCAGATTCAGACCAAGTTCCGTGACGAGACCCGTCCGCGCTTCGGCGTGATGCGCGCGCGGGAATTCCTGATGAAGGACGCCTACTCCTTCCATCTCGACCCGGACGACCTCGACCGCACCTACCAGGCCATGCACGCCGCCTACACCCGGATCTTCGAACGCCTCGGCCTCGACTTCCGCGCCGTGGAGGCGGACACCGGTTCCATTGGCGGCCACACTTCCCATGAGTTCCATGTTCTGGCCGAGTCCGGCGAAGATGCCATCGCCTTTTCCGAAGACGGCCTGTACGCGGCCAATGTCGAGCTGGCCGAAGCGATCTGCGAGGATCGGCGTCCGCCGCCCGGCGGGGAACTGCATTCCCTGGCGACACCAGCGGCCCGCACCATCGACGATCTGGTCCGCGAACACGGCCTGCCGGTGGAACAGACAGTCAAGACGCTACTGGTGCGCGGGACCGATACCCCGTTGGTGGCACTACTGGTGCGCGGCGACCACGAGCTGAACGCCGTCAAGGCGGAGAAGCTGCCGCAGGTCGCGAGCCCGCTGGCCATGGCCGAGGAGGCCGAAGTGCGCGCCCATGTCGGCGTCGGCTTCGGCTCCATCGGGCCGGTGGGGCTCGGCGTCCCGGTGATCGCCGACCGCGCCGTGGCCGCCATGGCCGACTTCGCCGCCGGCGCCAACCGGGACGACGAACACCTTCTCAATATCAACTGGGGGCGCGACCTGCCGGAGCCGGAAGTCGCCGACCTGCGCGAAGTCGCGGCGGGCGATCGCAATCCGGCCGGGCCCGGCACGCTGGCCATTCGGCGCGGCATCGAGGTGGGCCACATCTTCCAGCTGGGGACCAAGTACAGCGAGGCGCTGGACGCCACGGTCCTGGACGAGGAGGGTCAGCAGAAGCCGCTGGTGATGGGCTGCTACGGCATCGGGGTCTCCCGGGTGGTGGCCTCGGCCATCGAGCAGAATCATGATGAGCGCGGGATCGTCTGGCCCGAGGCACTGGCCCCGTTCCGGGTGGTCATCTGCCCCATCCAGGCGGAACGCAATCCGGCGGTCAGCGAGGCCGCCGAGGCGATCTACGACAAACTGCGGCACGCCGGTATCGAGGTGCTCATGGACGACCGAGGGGAGCGGCCCGGCGTCATGTTCGCCGACATGGAGCTCATCGGCATCCCGCACCGCCTGACCGTCGGCGGCAAGGGGCTGGAACGCGGCATCGTCGAATACCAGCATCGCCGCGCCGGCGAGAAGGAGGAATGGGCACTGGACGAGGCCGTGACCACCCTCCTTGGGCGTCTGTCCGACTAACCGGTAGTGAAACCCGACGGCGGCTCATCCAGCGCCACGGATTCGCACTCCACGGAATCGACTCGCGCCATGCGCGGGCCTTGCCAGAGCCACGACTCCAGCTCGTCACACGCCGTCTCGGGACCGCACATCAGAACCTCGACGGTCCCGTCCGGCAGGTTGCGGGCATGGCCGGTGAGGCCCAGCCGGCGGGCCTGTTCCCCGGTACTGGCGCGGTAGAACACCCCCTGGACCCGGCCACCGACCCGACAACGACGACAGTCGATCATGGACGCGCCTCCTTCGATTACTCCGTCTCCACGCGAACAGTCTGCCCGGATTGCCAATCCGCCGGGACCTCGTCCAGCACCAGGCTCACTCGCCAGAATCCGTCGATGCGCTCGCCGCCAACGACGCGCGCGCCGACCTGCCCACCATCCCGACTGACAGTCACGGAATCGCCCCGACCAAGGCTGGTCGCGCTGTCCAGGGGCAGATGGGCCTCCGCACGCAGCTCGCCATCGGCCCGCATGCGCATCAACTGCGGCGCCGCCTGGCGGGCCACCACCGTCTGCCCGGGGAACGCCGCCACCGCCGTGATCGTACCGTCGACCGGGGCGCGCAGGTGCCCCCGCTCCAGCCGCCACGCCCGCTGAATCCGCTCGGCGCGGGCCGCCTGATGGTCCGCCTCGGCGCGGGCGGCGGCATTCTCGGCAAGCTTCAGTTCGTTCTCGGCGATCTGGTTGCGGTCGAAGAGGGTTCGGGTCCGCTCGAGTTCGGCGCGTGCCTCGTCCCGCTCGAGTCGGGTCGATTCCTCCTCGGCCCGCGCCGCCGCCAACCGGGCTTCGAAAACGGTCGCATCGAGGCGCAGCAACTCGTCGCCGGTCTCGACACGATCACCCACGGCCACCTCGACCGATTCGATCACCCCGGAAACCGGGACACCCAGCACGCGCTCGTCACCCCCGACCAGCCGGGCATGGGTCTCGGCCACGGTGCTCCCGGCGAACAGCAGTCCGGCCAGCAGGCCGGCGGTAATGGCAAGGACTCTCATGGTTTCTCTCCTTCCCTTCCGGGTCCGGGCATCAGACCCTGGAGGGCGTCGATGCGGGCCCAGGTCATGGCGATGTTGAAGGCCGCCTCGGCCTGGCGCTTCTGCGCGGCGGTCAGTTCCACCATGGCGTCGCCCAGGTCGGCGGCGAGTTCCATCTGGTAGAGGGAGCGGCTGTAGGCCAGGTACTGCTCACGGTAGTCGCGACGGCTGTCGGCCGCATCGCGATCGGCGGCGAGATTGTCGAGTTCCATCCAGGCCTCGAGCACCGCCTGATCCAGGGCCATTTCCATCTCCCGCAGGCGGGCCCGCGCCTCGCGAAGCCGCGCCCGCGCACCATCCCGGGCGGCGCTCCGCGCGCCCCCCTGATAGAACGGCACTTCCAGTCGAAGGGCCGCCTCCCAGTCATTGCTTGAACGCATGTTCTCCGACCAGACGTGGCCGGCCAGTTCCACATCCAGGCGTGGAGAATTGGACCGATCCGCCGCGCGGACCGCCGCCTGTCGCGCCTCCACCTCGCGGCGCAGGGCCAGGAGTTCCGGATTGTCGTCCCGAACCGCCTGACGCAGCTCGTCCAGCGGTGGCGGTTCGCGTTCCAGAACCGGCAGCGGGGGTGGACGAACCCGATCGGGCGGGGAACCCGGCTGATTGAGAGTCGCCGCCAGCTGGTTGCGAGCCGCCCGGCGGTTCTGCTGGGCGCGGTTACGGTCGCTCAGCGCCTGCTGATACGTTGCCTCCCGTTCGGCCAGCTCGACGTCGGATACCTGACCGAGTTCGTGGCGGTCGCGCACGCGGTCGAGGCCGACGAAGACGATCGCCATGTGCTCATTGGCGCGGTTGTACTCCATGTCGGCGAGCACCACGTCGAAATAGTGACGCATGATCGTCAGCCTCCGCTCCTGGCGGGCGCTCAACAGCCGTTCCCGGGCTGCGCCGTGGCGCGCCTCGGCCTCGGCACGCGCCGCGTCGGTGCGGCCGAAGTCGCTGAGGGTCCGCGCCAGGTAGAGCCGGGCATGGTGGTCCTCCCGACTCTCTCGATCATAGTACTCGCCGGGCGGCCCAACGACCCCCAGACGGGCCTCCGTCCCGGCCCGCCAGCCGGCCGGGGCCCCGGCCTCGGCCACTCCCGCCCGGGCCGATTCCACTCGAGCACGTGCACCGTTCAGTGCGGGATGCTCCCGGTCGGCGACCATCAGGGCCGCTGCCAGAGTCAGTGGTTTCGGGAGGGGTCGGGGGTCGACCTCCTCGGCGTGGACGTTCCCGAGCAGGCCGACCACCAGGAACAGAATTACGGGACCACGCATGGCCTAGAAATAGTCGGCGCCGGAGGAGCCGTTGTCCGCATCATTTTTCTGGCGCTGATAGTTCTCGAAGTCCATCTCCTCGTGGGCCCCGCTGGCAATGAACTCGCCCATGCGGATGAATTCCTCCGCCCCCGAAGTACGCCCGGTATATCGGTGCACGGCATCGCCCTCGAGATCGAAGTAGATCATCACCGGCGTCGCCCGGACACGGTGGACATCAGTCGCGAACTCGCGCTGTGACATCATCTCGCCATCGAAGGTGGTGATGTCGATGGAACCCTCGATATCCACGGTGAAGTTGAGGAAGTTTTCACGGTAGTACTCCTGCACGTCGGAACGACTCAGGACCTCCTCCTTCATCCAGTCACAGAAGGGACAGGCGTCCATTTCGAAAAACATGAACACGCCGTTCTTTCCCTCGGCACGCGCTTTCTCGAGCTCCTGGTCGAACTCGTTCCAGGTCTCGTTGAAGAAGTGGCGTTCAGGTTCCCGTTCCTCCACGGCACCGGCGGCGGCGTGGAACAGCAGTCCAAGGGCCATGGAGCCCACAAGGACAAGGCGCAGCATTTCGTTTCCTCCATTCGTTATTGTTTTGCGCGATCAACGCGCCGCCTCATGTCGGTGCCATCCGTACCCGTGATCAGCAACGGTTCCCTGACTACGATCCCGGGAGGGGCGAGTTCTCAGGCCTCGACATCCAGCAGGCCACCGAGGTCCTCCTGCCTGTTCACGCCCTGGTAGTTCAATGCCCTCTCGTGCGCCGCGTCTCGCCAGGTCTCGTCCAATTCATGTAAACGGTCATCAGTGCCGTTTTCCGCGGCATCCAATCGGGGGTTATGGTAGTTCACCGCCCTCTCGTGCGCCGCGTCTCGCCAGGTCTCGTCCAATTCATGTAAACGCTCATCAGTTCCGTTTTCCGAAGCCTCCGATCGGGGATTTCTGCTTTCCGATGTCTCCGGCAGGTTCTCCGACTCCAGAGCGGTACCGACGAGATCGGCCTTCCGCTCCAGTAGCGCCGCCCGGGAACTACTTTCTCCACCACTGATGCCGACCAGCAACTCCTCATACCCCTCCACAAGCGGGGGCTGCGACTGCGAGGGCACTCCACCAGTGGGCAGCGGGTAATTGTAGTTCTGGATCATATTCGCCATGCTGGCACTGTCGATCGCGGCACTCATACTCGCCTCCACGTCCTGTTCTCCATACCACCGAATGTAGCGGTGCACCGATCCATTCTCAAGCCGCTCCGTAACATGCCGACACTGCCCACGCCGCGGGGCCGTGCTTCGATGCGAACGTCTTCCCGTACCCCGCACCACCTCTCCCGGAAATGTGCGATGAACCAAAAAAAGGGGGCCGCAGCCCCCTCGATCGGACAACCACACCGGCCGGGTCAGAACCCGGCCGCAGCCTCAACGCTCGAGGTAGCGCCGATCGGATTCCTCGACCCGACCCAGCGCCCACTCACCACGAGTGCGGGCATGCTTCTCGGCGGCTTCGATCTCACTGCTCGAGTGGTCATGGCGGATCTCGAATTCCTGACCCGGGAAGATCAGGTCGGCGTCCTCGATCTGATCGCGGTTCGCCCGGAAGATCAACGGCCACTGGTAGGGGTTGTCGTAGGTGGTGGCCTTGCCGGCGATGTTCCAGAGGTTGTCGCCCCGACCCACCTCGTAGGTTTCACTATCCTCGGAGTCGGCCGCACCCTTTTCCTCGCTCGCGTCGGCCATGGCCTTCTCGTGCTGTTCGATGGCCTGTTCCGCCTGATACAGCGCTTCGTTGGCCAGACGCTCGGCCTCCTCGTAATCCTCCGCCTCGCGGGCGGCGATGGCGTCGTCGAGGATCTCGCGGGAATCCCGCCACTCGGCGTCCATTTCCTCGGCCCGCTCCACGGCCGCAGTCGCCTCGGCGATGGCGCGGTCGGCCGCATCGGCGGCACCGTTGCTCGACTCGTCCTCGGGGGTGGTTCCACAACCGGCCAATACTCCGAGGAGCACCGCCAGTCCCACAAATTTCAGCATTCGCATCGTCATTTTCCAGGCTCCAAAACCTTAGATGATTGTTCACGTGGCCCGCACCAACGGACGGATCCAGCAAGCGCTCATACTCAGTATACAGTGTAGACCATGAACGTCGCTTGAACCATGAACGCCGCAGCGCAAACGCCCGCCTTCCTTCGACCTGTCATTACGGCACGGGTTCAGATCCGCTCTCGAGCAACAACGCCCGGGCGGTCCTGCGAGCCTCCCCCGCCATTTGCCGGGCCTGTCGGTACTGGCCCTCATCCAGGCGTTCCCCGGCCCGTTCCAGAAGCCGCTCCGCCCGCTCGACCGCCACCGGGTCCCTTTCCTGCGCCCCGGCGTCGATAGCCGCCTGAAGTGCCTGCCGGGCATCGCTCATCTCCTGGACGGGCGGCGAGGTGGCACACGCCATCAACAGCCAGACGACCGCAACCGTAAACACCAGACGCATTGCAGAATCCCCCTGAGCCAGCCCAGTCCATGCCGGGCAGTGGCCCGGTTCGGCGAACCTACCAAGCCCCCCGACCCGCGTCAACTGAGCCCGATGGCTGGGCTACGGCGTGCTGGCACGCTACACTCCCCCGCCAGACAAGCGGACCCCGAGGCCATGATGAGCGAGATCCTGATCCTGTATTACAGCCGCCATGGTTCCACCGCCGCCATGGCTCGTGCCATTGCCGAGGGGGTCGATGCCGTGTCGGGTACCGCCGCCCGGCTGCGCACCGTCCCCGAGGTTTCGGCGACGCCGGAGGCCAGCGAACCCGCAGTACCGACATCGGGCCCTCCCTATGCTCGACCGGAGGACCTGTCCGAATGCGCCGGTCTCGTCCTCGGCAGCCCGACCCGGTTCGGCAACATGGCCGCGCCGCTCAAGTACTTTCTGGACGGGACCAGTGGCCAGTGGCTGTCCGGCGCTCTGGCAGGCAAGCCGGGAGCCGTTTTCACCTCCACCGCCTCCCTCCATGGAGGCCAGGAGAGCACCCTGCTGGCCATGATGCTGCCCCTGCTCCACCACGGCATGCTCATCAGCGGCCTGCCCTACACCGAGGAGGGGCTGAACTCGACCACCAGCGGCGGAACCCCCTATGGTCCGAGCCATGTGGCCGGCGCCGATGCCGCACGCGCAGTGGACGAAACAGAGCGTGCCCTGTGCCTGGCGCTGGGACGTCGCATCGCGGAAACCGCACAGCGACTGAACACCGGGGAGAACCCCTGATGGCCCCTGCCACTCGCTTCGTCCACTGGCTGGCATCGGGGTCCCTCGTCGGTCTCGTGGTGCTGCTGATCAGCTGGTATGGCTGGCTGGCTCCGGCCATTCACTTCCAGCAGTGGCTGACCATCCTGATCTTCACCCTCCCTCTGCTCTTTCCGCTACGCGGCATCCTCTACGGCAAGCCGTACACCCACGCCTGGACCAGTTACCTGGCGCTGCTCTACTTCGCCCATGGCAGCATGGAGGCCTGGAGCAACCCCATGGCACGCCCCTGGGCCCTGCTGGAAGTGGTTCTGGCCGTGACCCTGTTTGCCTCCTGCATCCTCTATGCCCGCTGGCGTTCCCGGGAACTCAGGGCCGAAGAGCATCAAGCTGTTCCCGAATGAAGGGGATGGTCAGGCGGCGCTTGGCCGCCAGGGAGGCCTGGTCGAGGTGATCGAGCAGCCCGAACAGGGTTTCCGGCTCCCGGGGCAGACGTCTCATGAGGTAATCCAGAACCTCGTCCGGAAACGCCAGTCCACGGCGCCCGGCGCGCAGAACCAGCGCCCGGCGCAAGCCGGTCTCGTCCAGCCGTTGCAGGCGGAACACCAGACCCCAGCCACAGCGACTGCGCAGGTCCGCAAGTTCCAGGGGCAGCTCCGCCGGTGACGAAGAGGCGCTGACGAGGAGCCGCCGGTGGTTGTCGTGGAGTCGATTATAGAGGTGGAAAAGACCGTGTTCCCAGTCCTCCTGACCGGCGATGGTGTCGATGTCGTCCAGAGCGACCAGGTCCATGGCATCGAGGCCGTGCAGATGGTCGGGGCTCAACCCCTCGCTGGCGAGCGGAAGGTAGGCGCAGCGCCAGCCCGCTCGCCCCGCCTCGCCACAGGCCGCCTGAAGCAGGTGGCTGCGCCCGCTGCCCCGCTCGCCCCACAGATAGCACGCCCCCGGTTCCAGGGCACGCGCTGCGGCCACGGCCGCAGCATTGTCCTGGACCAGGAACCCTTCGAAATCGGCGCCATCGCGCAGATTCACGGCCAGGGGGAGTTGAGCGCCAGCCGTCATACCGTCCTCGGTCACTCGTCGTTCACGGCAGGTAGCGGTATTCGAGCCGCTGAACACCCTGTTCCGGCACCGGTTGCGGCCCGACCGTGTCCATGCCCTCACCCGCGGCAACCAGCGTCCCACCCAGCGCGATGGTTCGCGCCAGGCCACGCGCTCCGCCACGCAGTTCCAGCTCAAGGGTCATACGACCGCCATCCAGCGCCTCCACCTGGAGTCCGCGAACCTCCGACAGGCCGGCCAGATAGTCGCGGATGCCGGCATAATCCTCCAGCCCGGTGATCCCCGCCACCTCGAGCCGAACCCGGTCCTCGTCCTGTTCCACTCCGGCGTAGGTCGCCGCCAGCCCGGCAAAGGTTCGTTCCATACCGGGCGTAATCACTTCCTCGAGGACCCCGCCACGATTCTCCCATTGCCGGGGCTCGCCGATCCCGAGCAGGCGCCAGCGCGCTTCCCACCCCCCCTCGGCGAGCGGCTGGACGCGCCCGATCAGGATGGCCTGCGGGGCGTAACGCCGGGAAGCCTCGAGAATCGGCTCCTCGATGCCGCCCCATACGTCACTGGCACGGACCCGTCGCCGGTCGCGCAGGTCCATCAGCGGCCACTCGAGCGGCAGTCCGAAACGGCGACTCTTCTCGGTCACAATACGGCGCACGCGGTGATCGCTGCCGCCATCCAGCAGCACCCGCTCGGACCCGTTATCCACGGCCAGCCAGACCAGCGTCCACGGGCGTATCCGGCCCCACACCGCCAGACCGGCCTCCTCCAGTAGCCCGTTCACACTCCTTTCGTCGAAGCGCACCCGGAGGGTCAGGTCGTCGTCCTCGTCGCGGGAATAGCTGAACTGCTGCAGATACCGTTCGGACTGGCGCAGGGCCTCGCGCAGCACCGGATCCGACAGGTACTGCCGCCCGCTCACCCGGACCAGGACGCGCTCGAGACCGACACGCAGGGCCGTTTCCCGTTCCTCCACGGCCTGACTGGATACCCGCAGTTCGGCCTCATAGAGGCCCTCGATACCCGTCGCTGCGGCCACCGAGGTCAGGGCCATCAACCAGAGGCCGCCCAGGAGCTGTCGTATTCCACGCATGGTCCATCCATCACGGTTCGGGTCACCGCCATGGTGCCCACAGGAGTAAAGCGCCGATTATGGCTCAGGAGAGCGGCGCGTTCCATGGCCTTCGGGTGGCTGCTAGAATGCGGAAACTTCGTGACGATTGAACGGAACTAAAGAGTGAGCACACACACACCAGATCAAGCCGACACCCCGAGTCCTGAAGGTCTGACCTATCGCGATGCTGGGGTCGACATCGACGCCGGAACCGCGCTGGTCGAACGGATCCGCCCCGCAGTGGCCCGCACCCGGCGACCCGAGGTTCTGGGCTCGCTCGGAGGTTTCGGGGCCCTGGTCGACCTGCCGTCGCGCTACCGCGACCCGGTGCTGGTGGCGGGAACCGATGGTGTCGGCACCAAGCTCGCGCTGGCCGAGCGACTCGGTCGTCACGACACCATCGGCTGCGATCTGGTGGCCATGTGCGTCAATGATCTGGTGGTCCAGGGGGCGGAACCCCTCTTTTTCCTCGACTACTACGCCACCGGTCGTCTGGAAGTGGAGACCGCCGCCGCAGTCGTGGAAGGGATCGCCGATGGCTGCCAGCGAGCCGGCTGCGCCCTGGTGGGCGGCGAGACCGCCGAGATGCCCGACTTCTACGAGGGCGGCCGCTACGACCTGGCCGGCTTCTGCGTCGGCGTGGTGGAGCGCGACGGCATCCTCGACGGGAGCGCCTGCAGCCCCGGCGACGTGATCCTCGGCCTCGGCGCCAGTGGCCCCCATTCCAATGGCTACTCCCTGATCCGGCGCATCCTCGATCACGTCGACGCCGACCTGACGCAGCCGCTGCCGGGTGACGACTCGGGGACCACCCTCGGTGACGCGCTGCTGGCGCCGACCCGGATCCATGTTCGTCCGCTGCTGCGCGCCCTGGCGGCCCACCCGCGCGGCATCCACGCCCTCGCCCACATCACCGGCGGCGGCCTGCCGGAAAACCTCCCCCGAGTCCTGCCCGAAGGCGTCGCCGCCCACCTTGATCCGACCCGCTGGCGGCGCCCCGCCGTCTTCGACTGGCTGCAGGAGCAGGGCGGGGTGGCGGACGAGGAGATGTACCGCACCTTCAACTGCGGCATCGGCATGGCGGTGGTGGTGGATGCCGCCCAGGCCGAGGACATCCTCGCCACCCTCGAGGCGGCCGGCGAAACCGTTTACAGCATCGGGACACTGGAGGAACACGCCGGTGATCCGACGGTCCGCATTGGCCCATGAACGCCCCGCTGCCCATCGTTGTTCTCTTCTCCGGCGGTGGTACCAACCTCGAGGCCATCATCGCCGCCGCGAGCCGTGGCGAACTCCCGGTGGAGGTGGCCGCGGCCATCACCAACACCCCGAACGCCGGCGGCATCGCCCGCGCCGAGGCCGCCGGCGTACCCGTTGAGGTGGTCGACCATCGCCGGTACCCCGACCGCACGACCTTCGATGCCGCCCTGCGCGAGCGCATCGACGCCCACCACCCCCGACTGGTGGTGCTCGCCGGCTTCATGCGCGTACTGACCGACGCCTTCGTCGATCACTACCTCGGCCGCATGCTCAATGTTCACCCCTCCCTGCTGCCGAGGCACACCGGTCTGGACACCCACCGTCGTGCCCTGGAAGCGGGCGATCGGGAGCACGGCAGCAGTGTCCATTTCGTGACCCGGGAACTGGACGGCGGCCCGGTGGTGGTGCAGGCACGCGTCCCCGTGAAGACCGACGATACGCCGGAAATCCTCGAGACACGGGTCCGGCCATGGGAATACATCATCCTGCCTCAGGCCATTCGTCTCTTTGCCGAGGGCCGCCTGCGGCTCGATGGCGAGACCCCGGCCCTGGACGGGCGGCCCCTCACGGATCCCCTGCCACCGCATGCGGACCCTCCGGAGGCCCGAGAATGAATCATCGCAGCGCGCTCCCGCTCCTGGCTTTCCTTGTCGCCATCACGGCGCCCGCCGCCGCCGTGGAATTCCCGGTAAACACCGACCTGGCGTACCAGCTCGAACGCAGCGGCGTCACCCTGGGGACCATGGAACGGTCCATCAGCCGGGAGGAGGCCTCGAGGGGAAGCGAATTCCGGGTGGAATCGGTGGCCCGTCCGGAGGGCATGGCGCGTCTCCTGTTCCGGGGAGAAACCCGGGAAATCGCCCGTTTCGAGTTGATCGACGGGGCCATTCGGCCGCTGTACTACCGCTACCGGCAGCGCACCGGGAAGGAAAAGGATTACGAACTGACCTTCCACTGGGACGAGATGCGCGTCGAGGAAAGCCATTCCGGCGAGGAGTGGGCCCTGATGGAGGACGCCCAGGACACCCTGAGTTCGCAGTTCGCCATCATGCACGGCCTCGAACAGGGCGGGCGGTCCTTCCGCTTCACCCTCGTGGACGAGGACGGACCCGACAAGGAATATCACTACATGGTGGTCGGCCGGGAGCCGGTCGAAACGCCGGCGGGCACCTTCTCGGCCATCAAGGTCCGGCAGATGCGCGAGGACCCGGACAAGCGCCACAACATCTTCTGGCTGGCGGAGGAATTCGGTTACCTGCCGGTGCACAGCGAGGAGCGCCGCAACGGCCGGCGCACCATGGTCCTGACCCTGACCCGGGCGCCGGACTGATTCACGAGCGCGGCAGGGTCACCCCGCGCTGGCCCATGTACTTCCCGCCCCGGTCGCCGTAGGAGGTCTCGCACTCCTCGTCCGACTCCAGGAAGAGCAGCTGGGCCACTCCCTCGTTGGCGTAGATCTTCGCCGGCAGGGGGGTGGTGTTGGAGAACTCCAGGGTCACGTGGCCCTCCCACTCCGGCTCCAGCGGCGTCACGTTGACGATGATCCCGCAGCGCGCGTAGGTGGACTTGCCGAGGCAGATGGTCAGCACCGAACGCGGGATGCGGAAATACTCCACCGTGCGCGCGAGGGCGAAGGAGTTGGGCGGTATGATGCAGACATCGCCGGTAAAGTCGACAAAGCTCTGCTCCGAGAACGCCTTGGGATCCACCACCGCCGAATTGATGTTGGTGAAGATCTTGAACTCGTTGGCGCAGCGCAGATCGTAGCCGTAGCTGGAGGTGCCGTAGGAGATCACCCGTCCCTGCTCGTTCTCGCGCACCTGCCCCGGCTCGAACGGCTCGATCATGCCGTGCTCCTCGGCCATGCGCCGGATCCAGCGATCCGATTTGATGCTCATCCCGTCGTCTCTCCCGGCTAGTTGTTCTCGACCACGATGTTGGGGAACTTGTGGCTGTGCTCCCTGGCCTGGAGCGAGAGCCGCGCGGCCGTGGCACGCGCGATCTCGCGATAGATCTCGGTAACGCGCCCCTCCGGGTCCGCGGCCACCGTCGGCTTGCCGCCGTCGGCCTGCTCGCGGATGTGGATGTCCAGAGGCAGCGAGCCGAGCAGCTCGAGGCCGTACTGGTCGGCCATGGCCTGACCGCCGCCCTCGCCGAAGATGTGCTCCTCGTGGCCACAGTTGGAACAGATGTGGATGGACATGTTCTCGACGATGCCGAGGCTCGGCACCGACACCTTCTCGAACATCTTGTGCGCCTTGTGGGCGTCGAGCAGGGCGATGTCCTGCGGGGTGGTGACGATGAGCGCGCCCGAGACCGGCACCTGCTGGGCCAGGGTGAGCTGGATGTCGCCGGTGCCCGGCGGCAGGTCGATGACCAGGTAGTCCAGGTCCTTCCAGTTGGTATCGTTGAGGAGCTGGCCCAGCGCCTGGGTCACCATCGGGCCACGCCAGATCATCGGGGTGTCCGGCTCGATGAGGTAACCGATGGACATGCTCTGGACGCCGTAACTGACCATCGGCTCCAGGGTCTTGTTGTCCTTCGAATCCGGCTTCTCGTCGGACAGTCCCATCATCCGCGGCAGGCTCGGACCGTAGATGTCGGCGTCGAGGATGCCGACGGTGGCGCCCTCCCCCGCCAGCGCCAGCGCCAGGTTCACCGCGGTGGTCGACTTGCCGACGCCGCCCTTGCCGGAGGCCACGGCGATGATGTTCTTAACCCCGTTGATGGGAGAGACCCCCTGCTGGACCGCGTGGGACTCGATCCGCTGCTCGATGTTGACGGTGACCCCTTCCGCCGGGGTGTTCTTCGTCACCACCTCGGCCACGGCATCGGCCAGCGTCCGACGATAGCCTTCCAGCGGGAATCCGAGGACCAGATCGATGGTGGCCCGGCCGCCATCGATGGTGATCCCCGCCACCGCTTTCGCGCTGACCAGGTCGGTATTCAGATAGGGCTCCACATAGTCCTTGAGCGCGGTTTCGACCTGCAATTCGGACACACTCGCCATGACTTCGACTCCTCAAGACTGCGACAGACAGGGACGACCACCCCGGGGACGGCCGATTCTCGGTCCGACCATTGTGGTACCAACGCGACCGTTATTCCACCCGCCGGCATCACGGCTTTGGTTCCGGAGCAGACCGTTCATTCCGCCGCCCGTTCGTAGGCGAGCCGGTAGCCGTACTGGTAGGAGCGCACCCCGTCGCGCGGGCGCAGCAGGGTCAGAAAGACCTCCGTCCGCGGCGCTACGACCCGCTCCACGGTCCGCTCGGTGCTCGCCTCCATCCCCCGCAATTCCAGGGTGGCCTCGATGCGCAACCGCTGGTCGGTGCCGTTGCGCAGGAAGAGGATGGTGGTCAGGTCCTCGGACGCCGCGCGCACGTCGACTTCGCCGGTGGTCACCGTCGCGCGATGATCGGCGAAATCCGCGTTCTCCAGCTCCGCGCCAAGGATCGGTTCGAACGCCGGCTTGCCGGGATGGACGGCGTAATAGAAACGACCTTTTTCCAGACGTGGCCCGCGATCGTCGACCGTGCGGAAGCGAGTGGGGAGAGTATGCAACTCGCCGTCGCGGCTCGGCCGGCGCACATCGAAGTGCAGGTGCGGGCCGGAGCTGTAGCCGGTATTGCCGCTGTAACCAATGAGTTCACCGGCGTCGACCGTTTCGCCCGCTTCGACCACCACACCGCCGCGGCGCAGATGGGCGTAGCTGGCGAAGGTCCCGTCGTCGTGGGCGACGAGGATGTAGTTCCCCTCTTCGTCGTTCCGGAAACGCGCCGAGGTGCCACCGCCGGTGGCGTCCGCCCGCGTCTCCACTACGCGGCCCGCGCGGGCCGCGTGCACCGGCGTTCCCACCGGCATGTCGAAATCCACCGCATAGGCCTGCTCATCCCGATGGGTGGAGTCGCCGTGGTAGCCCTGGGTCACGCGATACTTCTCGCCGTGGGCGAAGGGGAGCAGGTACCGGTGGTGGTCGTCGTGATCGACGCGGTCGGGGTCTCCCCGGGAGAAGGCCGTGCTGGACTCGAACGCGACTCGCTGGCCTTCCGTGCGGGAGAGCTCCAGGATCGGCTTCGCCCGCGCGTCCGGTTCCAGCACGGTGGTCAGCGGCAGCTCGACATCGGCCGCCAGCCCTTCCAGTTCCTTCAGATCCACCCGGACGAACATCGGGATGATGTGGTGGTTGGTGGCCCGCAGCCGGTAGCCGCCGTCGTCGGTCTCTTCCCACTCCAGGCTCACGTGGTCGTCGGCGGCCTCCACGGCATGGCCGGCGCCCGCCCACACGGCCGCCAGCAGGGCGACCAGTCCGGCGCACCACACGGCCCGCCATCCCTCGCGGCCGGCGGGCATGGACCACGCCCCGGTCATTCATCCCCGCCCGGCGACATCCCCGCCGCGCCGGGCTCGCACGGTTCCCGTGGCGTGTGGCCGGAGACCCCGCCGCCCCGACGGCCCTCCGGTCCGCAGCGGACATCGTAGAACTCGACATCGACGGGGGCCGGCACGCGCATGCTGGACAGGTAGGAGGCGTCCATCAGCGCAACCAGCTGACCGACCTCCATGGGCAGTCCCTCCGGGGCGACGTCCGCGGCCACGAACATCAGCTCGACCATGCCGTCGTGGGGTTCGTCGCCGACCAGTTCGCGGATCTCGTGGCGGTCCATCCGCCGCCCGGTATCGGCGTCGTAGAAGGCCACCCGCAGGTGTTCGGTGGGGATGTTCATGCTCGTCATCACCCGCGCATCGAACAGCTGGGCGACGAGGTCCCGGTCGACGGCGCCCCGATGGCCCGCGAACCGCTCCATGAGGTCCAGGGTCGTGGCGCCGCCCTCGCCCCGCTCCAGGGTGTCGTAGGCGGGTGCGGCGCCGGGGGTCAGGCTGAGGGCCAGCAACAGGACGGCGAGTTTCGCGCGCATGGTCGGGGTTCTCGTGCTCGGATTCCGGGCGCCATTATCGCGACAAACGGGGCTCCTAGCCAGTGGCCCCGAGCCAGAAATCGACGGACCGGCTCAGGAACTCGTCCCACGGCATGTAGTGCGAGCCGTCGCAGGAAAAGGTCAGACTGATCATGCCGTTGAAGAGGTTCAACGAGGCCGAGCGCAGATAGACCGTCTCGTCGGCAAAGCGCAGCGCGCGAAAATTTTCCAGGATCGGCGCCACCGAAGCGGCCGGGATCACGGCCGCCTCCGAATAGGGCTCATGGGGAAAGGCGAAGCAGACATCCGGGTCGTCCAGCGACTCGTGAGTCAGGATCCGGTAGCGGTACGGGTCTTCCACCGTCCAGAGGGTGGCGCGTGAACTGGAGAAGTGGAAGACCCCCTGGAAGACCCCTCGCTCGGTAAACAACTCCTCCAGGATGGCCAGCGCGGCTTCCATGTTCCGGTCCATCAGGCTCTCGGTTCGGCTCTGCATGAAGACCGTCCCGCGAATCGAGGGGTCCCCTTTGATCTGGCGCCACTCAGCGTTCTCCTCGTAGAGGTCGCTGGAAAAGTCGGCCAGATTGCGCAGGTCGAAGTCGGCGCCGAGGAACCCCAGCGCCTCACCGCGTCGTCCGCGGACCAACTGCAGGGCAGTCAGCGATGGCCGACGCCCCAGCAGACTGATGTACGCCTCGGAGAGCAGGAAGCCATCGGCCGGAACCGCCTCCTTCATGTACGGGCGCATGGAGCGGTCGCGGCCGAAGTGCTCCGGAAGCAGACCACCCCGCGAGACGTTGTCGCTGATCTGGATGCCGCCGGTGTTCAGGGCGTAGAGGAAGGTGCTCTCGGGCAGGTCCGTCAGGCCCTCCTGCAGACGGCTGTCCAGTGCCTCGCGACGGGGCCAGACCTCCGCGATCCGCTCGGCGAGCTTCGCCAGGGGGTCATGGAGGCGGGTCTGCAGGGTGTCGCGCTGGGCTTCGATGGCCTGTTTCAGATCATTCATGGGGGCAGTATAAGCCCACCCCCGTGACAACGAAACGACAGGGCGGCCGCAGTACTCGGCCGGAGGCCGACTGGAATCACTCCAGACGGTCGGACATCACACCCAGCAGGTGGTGCCATGAATCGCGGTCCGCGCGGGGATCGTAGCCCACCGGCATGCCGAAGCGCTCGGCGATGGCATCCGCCTCCGGATTGGTGAAACTGTGTTTCGCCCCCGCGAACTCGACCAGTGTGTAGCGCACTCCGGCCGCATCCATCTCCTCCCTGAACCCGGCCACCTGTTTCGTCGGAACCATGGGGTCGGCACCGCCGGTGAAGACCAGCAGCTCGGCATCCACCTCGCCCGCCTCGGCCGGGTGATCGGTGGCCAGCCCCCCGTGGAAACTCGCCACCAGCGCCAGATCCGCCCCGGCTCGGGCCGCCTCCAGTGCCACCGAGCCGCCGAAGCAGTACCCCACCGCCGCCAGTGGTTGCCCCGCCGTCAGTTCATGGTCGGCCAGCCAGTCGTGGGCGGCATCGAAGCGGCCGGTCAGCCGATCATGGTTTTCTCTGACCCGGCCGGCGAAGGCGCCCGCCTCGTCGGGATGGTCGGCCACCTCGCCGCCGCCGTACATGTCCAGGGCGAAGGCGACGTAGCCCGCTTCAGCCAGCTGCTCCGCCCGATCTCGGGCGTATTCGTTGTGCCCCCACCACTCGTGGACCACCAGGACGCCGGGGCGCGGCTCGGAATGCGAACCATCGTGGGCGACATAGCCGGTGAGCTCGTGACCATCGTGCTCGTAGGTCACCGTTTCGGTGTGGATTTCGGCCGCCTGCAGAGGCGCGAGGAGGAACAATGATGCGACTACAACCACCGGCATACGCATGACGGACTCCTTGTTATCAGTGTGACAGGCGTCACACAAAGAGTGGCGCATTTCATCAGACCAGGCAACACGGGAATCCGTCTCCTATACTGACGTGACATCCCGCCGGTTGGCGGGCCGGTATCGAGCTGAAAGACAGAGGAGTCAACAAGATGAAGCTTTACCTGGCCGTTCCGAGTGTGATTGCCGCCGCCGCCCTTCTGGGTGGCTGTGCCGCCATACCCACCAACAGCGGGACCGGCATGCTCTACACCGAGACCCAGGACGCCGTCACGGCGACCCCGAATGCGGGGGCTTCCAAGGAGGGACGTGCTTGCGCCGACAACATCCTCGGCCTGCTGGTCCGGGGAGACTCCAGCATCGAGGCCGCCAAGCAGGACGCCGGCATCACCAAGGTAGCCAGCGTCGACCGTGACGTCAACGTAATCCTCGGGGTGTACGGCACCAACTGCACCGTCGTCCGCGGCGAGTAGATGGAAACGGGCTCTTGCACGGACCGGTGACCGGTCTGGCGCAAGAGCCCGCGTGAGACGGTCCACCGTCCCCCCTGCCCGCTTCCCACCTCCCACCTCCATCCTCTCTGGTCGATTCCCCCCTGGAATGCTAAGTTACCGGGTTTCCGGTCGCACCTCCGCGCCCCCGGAAGGCAACGGCCGCACGTTCCGCAACCAGCACAGAAGGCATCCATGACCGAAGGCCACCGCAACATCCTGGTCACCAGCGCCCTGCCCTACGCCAACGGCGCCATCCACCTCGGCCACCTGGTGGAATACGTGCAGACCGACATCTGGGTGCGTTACCAGCGCCTGGTGGGCAACCACTGCATTTACGTCTGCGCCGACGACGCCCACGGTACGCCGATCATGCTGCGCGCCCAGCGCGAGGGGATCCCGCCGGAAGAGCTCATCGAGCGCATCGGCCGCGAGCACTGGAAGGACCTGACCGACTTCCACGTCGCCTTCGACAATTTCCACACCACCCACAGTGTGGAGAACCGCCGGCTGGCGGAAACCATCTACGAGCGTCTGCTGGCCGCCGACCACATCCACAGCAGGACCATCCGCCAGGCCTACGACCCCGAGGCCGGGATGTTCCTGCCGGACCGCTTTGTCAAGGGCGACTGCCCGCGCTGTGGCGCTGCCGACCAGTACGGTGACGCCTGCGAGGCGTGCGGCGCCACCTACCAGCCCACCGAGCTGGGCAACCCGGTCTCGGTGGTCTCCGGGGCGACGCCTGAGGAACGCGACTCCGAGCACTACTTCTTCCACCTGGCCGACTTCGAGTCGATGCTGCACGACTGGATCGCCGGCACCGACCCCCGGGGGCGGCCGACGGTGCAGCCGGAGATCGCCCACAAGCTGGAGGAGTGGCTCGATGAGGGGCTGCGCGACTGGGACATCTCCCGCGACGCGCCCTACTTCGGCTTCGAGATCCCCGACGCCCCGGGCAAGTTCTTCTACGTCTGGCTGGACGCACCCATCGGCTACATGGCGAGTTTCCTGAACCTGAGCGAACGCCGCGACGGCCTCGACTTCGACGCCTGGTGGGGCCGCGACAGTCAGGCCGAGCTCTACCATTTCATCGGCAAGGACATCGCCTACTTCCACACCCTGTTCTGGCCGGCGATGCTCGACGGTGCCAATTTCCGCACCCCGAGCGCGGTGTTCTGCCACGGTTTCCTCACCGTCAACGGCGCCAAGATGTCGAAATCACGCGGCACCTTCATGAACGCTCGCACCTACCTCGACCATCTGGATCCGGACTATCTGCGCTACTATCTGGCGGCCAAGCTCGGCCCGGGCATCGAGGACCTCGACCTCAATACCGATGACTTCATCGCCCGGGTCAACGCCGATCTGGTCGGCAAGGTGGTGAACATCGCCAGCCGCTGCGCCAAGTTCATCAACAAGCGCTTCGACGACGAACTGCTCTGGGATGCGGACCGTTTCTCCGGCGCCGGCGCCGAATCGCTGGCTGCCCGCGACGCGCTGGTGGAACGCTGGCGTGCGGTGCACGGCGAATTCGCCGGGGTGGCCGGGCGCATCGCCGAGCATTACGAGAACCGCGAGTTCAGTCGCCTGGTCCGCGAGGTGATGGAGCTGGCCGACGAGGCCAACCGCCTGATCGACGAACTGCAACCGTGGGTGGTGGCGAAGGAGACGGGGCGCGATCCGGAACTCCAGGCCATCTGCGCCATGGGCATCGACCTCTTCCGGGTCATCATGACCTATCTGAAGCCGGTCGTGCCGGGCCTCGCCCACCGCGCCGAGGAGTTCCTCGGGCGCGAGCTGACCTGGGCCGACCTCGACGCCATCAACGACGGCGCCATCAACACCTTCAAGCCCTTGCTCACCCGCATCGATCCGAAACAGGTGGATGCTCTGGTCGAGGCATCCAGCAAGGAACTGGCCGCCATGAATACAGAGAGAACCGATGCTGTCGCGCCGGCCACCGGCCCCCTGATCGACGACCCCGTCGGCGCCGAGATCACCTACGAGGACTTCGCGAGGATCGACCTGCGGGTGGCGGCCATCACCGCCGCCGACCCGGTCGAGGGCGCCGACAAACTGCTGCGACTGACCCTCGACCTCGGCGGCGAGACCCGCCAGGTCTTCGCCGGGATCAAGTCGGCCTACGCCCCCGAGGATCTGGTGGGACGACGCACCGTCATGGTCGCCAACCTGGCGCCCCGCAAGATGCGCTTCGGCGTCTCCGAGGGCATGGTGCTGGCCGCCGGCCCGGGGGGCGACGACCTCTTCATCCTGGCGCCGGACGATGGCGCCGAACCGGGGATGCGGGTCAAATAGCCTTGGTCGGCCGGGGTTGAGGCTCCCTCGCCCGGCCTTCATACTCCATTTACAGCATTGGCTAATGAGGGTGTGACATGAGCGAATTCCTGCTCATTCTGGTCAGCACCATCCTGGTGAACAACTTTGTCCTGGTGAAATTCCTGGGACTCTGCCCCTTCATGGGGGTCTCCACGAAGCTCGAGACCGCCATGGGCATGGGTCTGGCCACCACTTTCGTGCTCACCCTCGCCTCCATCAGCAGCTACATGGTCAATACCTGGCTGCTGGTGCCGCTGGGCATCGAATACCTGCGCACCATCGCCTTCATCCTGATCATCGCGGCGGTGGTGCAATTCACCGAGATGGTGGTGCAGAAGACGTCGCCGCTGCTCCACCAGGTGCTCGGGATCTACCTGCCGCTGATCACCACCAACTGTGCCGTTCTCGGTGTCGCACTGCTCAACGTCCAGACCGAACACGGCTTCCTGGAGTCGGCGGTCTTCGGCTTCGGCGCCGCGGTCGGCTTTTCCCTGGTGCTGGTGCTGTTCGCGGCAGTGCGGGAGCGCGTGGCGGCCGGCGATGTCCCTGCGCCGTTCCGCGGCGCCGCCGTCGGGCTCGTCACGGCCGGGATCATGTCGCTGGCCTTCATGGGCTTCTCCGGGCTGGTGACCCTCTGAACATGGTGGACGCGGTCCTGGCCATCGCCGGTCTGGCGCTCGCCTTCGGCCTGCTGCTCGGCTTCGCCTCGGTGCGTTTCCGGGTCGAGGGCGACCCGGTGGCCGACCGCATCGACGCCATCCTGCCCCAGACCCAGTGCGGCCAGTGCGGCTACCCGGGCTGCCGTCCCTACGCCGAGGCCATTGCCGCCGGCGAAGCCGACATCAACCAGTGCCCGCCCGGCGGCGAGGCGACCATCCAGAAGCTCGCCGACCTGCTCGGGGTCGAACCGAAGCCCCTGAGCGAGGAGCATGGTGTCGAGGAGGAAGAAAAAACCGTTGCCATCATCGACGAGAACATCTGCATCGGCTGCACCCTCTGTATTCAGGCCTGTCCGGTGGACGCCATCCTCGGCGCCGCCAAGCAGATGCATACCGTCATCGAGGAGGAGTGCACCGGCTGCGAACTCTGCATCGAACCCTGTCCGGTGGACTGCATCGACATGGTCCCGGTCCCCGAGACTCCGGGTACGTGGCGCTGGCCCTACCCGAAGCCACCGGAAGAGGCCCTGAGGGAGGCATACCGTGGCCACTGACAATCCGCGCCTGTGGCGCTTTCCCGGAGGCCTGGAGCTGCCGGGACACAAGGCGTCCGCCGAACGGGAGGTGCGCGAGGCGCCGCTGCCACCGGAACTGATCCTACCGTTGCAGCAGCACATCGGTGATCCGGCCGAGCCCGTGGTCGAAGTGGGCCAGCACGTACTCGCCGGCGAACTGATCGCCCGCTGCAGCGAATATCTGGGTGTACCGGTGCACGCCTCCACGTCGGGAACGGTGACCGCCATCGAGGAACGGCCGGTGGCCCATCCTTCCGGCCTGCGCGCGCCCTGCATCGTCATTGCCGCCGATGGCGAGGACACCTGGGCGGAGCCGACGCCGCTACCCGACTATCCCAGCATCGAGCCCGACCGACTGCGCCAGCACATCCGCAAGGCGGGGATCGTCGGTCTCGGCGGCGCCGGCTTCCCCAGCGCGGTCAAACTCAACTCCGGGGGCCGGGCGGTGGAAACCCTGATCCTCAATGGTGCCGAATGCGAACCCTACATCACCTGCGACGACCGGCTGATGCGCGACGATGCGGAGGCGATCCTGCGCGGCCTGCTGGTCATGCGCCACGCCCTGAGCGCAAGGCACTGCATCATTGCCGTGGAGGACAACAAGCCGGCGGCCATTACCGCACTGAAATCGGAGCGCGCCCGGCTGGCCCATGAACGGCCGGAGGTGGTGGAAGTCAACATCGTCGCGGTGCCCACCCGCTACCCGGCCGGGGGCGAAAAGCAGCTGATCCATACCCTCACCGGCCGTGAGGTGCCCAGCAACGGCTTGCCGGTTCACATCGGCGTAATCTGTCACAACGTCGGCACCGCCGCCGCCATCCACCGGGCTGTAAACGAAGGACGGCCGCTGGTGGAGCGGCTGGTCACGATCACCGGTTCGGCCATACCGGACCCCGGAGTCTGGCGCGTGCGCCTGGGCTCCCCCATCGGCACGCTGGTGGAGAGCCGGGTGGAACGGCGCGAGGCCATCGGCGAGGTCATCGTTGGGGGCCCGATGATGGGCTTTCGTCTCTTCCACCACGAGGCCCCGGTGGTGAAGACCAACAACTGCCTGCTGGTACCCGCCGCCGACGAGGTCCGGCGCTCGCCGGAACCGATGCCGTGCATCCGCTGCGGCGCCTGTGTCGACGTCTGCCCGGCCCGGCTGCTGCCGCAACAGCTCTACTGGTACGCCCGCGACAAGGACCTGGACAAGGCCCAGGCATTCAACCTGTTCGACTGCATCGAATGCGGCTGCTGCGCCTACGTCTGCCCCAGCAACCTGCCGCTGGTACAATACTACCGCTTCGCCAAGACCGAGATCGCCAACGAGGAGCGCGAACGGCGCAAGGCCGACATCGCCCGCGAGCGCCACGAGTTCCGCCAGGAACGGCTGGAACGGGAGAAGGCCGAACGCGCCGCCCGGCAGGCCAGGAAGAAGAAGGCCGTGGCCGAGGAGAGCGGCGACGGCGGCGGCCAGGGAGACGACAAGAAGGCTGCCATCCAGGCCGCGGTCGAGCGGGCAAAGCAGAAAAAGGCGCAACAGGCCGACGAACAGCCGACGGGCGACGCCGGCGACAACGACAGGCAGGATTCGTGATGTTTCAGCGCGTGCTGAGTTCACCGCACATCCATCCGGGGGGAAACAGCGTCCGCCGAACCATGCTGTTGGTCTGCCTGGCGCTGATCCCGGGGACGCTGGCCCATGCCTGGTTCTTCGGTCCCGGGATCCTGCTGAACATCGCCACCGCCCTGCTCTTCACCCTGGCCGCCGAGGCCCTGTTACTGAGACTGCGCCAACGCCCGCTGGCGCCGTTCCTGGGTGACGGCAGCGCGGTCCTTACCGCCTGGTTGCTGGCTCTGGCACTGCCTCCCCTGATGCCATGGTGGCTCATTGCCATCGGCGCCTTCTCCGCCATGGCGCTGGGCAAGCACCTCTATGGCGGCCTGGGCCACAACCCCTTCAATCCCGCCATGGTGGGCTACGCGGTGCTGCTCATCTCCTTCCCCCGGGAAATGACCGCCTGGCTACCGCCGGGCGATCCGGGCTCGTTCGTGCTGAACCTGGGCGCCCACCTGCATTACCTTGCCAGCGGCACTCTGCCCTCCGGAACGACCCTCGACGCGGTGACCCGGGCGACGCCACTGGACGTGCTGAAGAACGATCTGAATCAACAGGCACTCCTCGACGAGATCCGCGCCGATTCGGCCCTTTTCGGTAAAATCGGCGGCGTCGGCTGGGAATGGATCGCCACCCTGTTTCTCGTCGGCGGGCTGTGGCTGGTCCACAAACGAGTCATTCCATGGCAGACGCCGACTGGAGTAATCCTCGGAACCAGTGCTCTGGCCCTCCTGTTCCATGCCATCGACCCGAGCACCTACGCGACCCCCGCTTTCCATATGCTCACCGGGGCCACCATGCTGGGGGCCTTTTTCATCGCCACCGATCCGGTGAGTTCACCGGCCTCCCATTGGGGGCGTTTCTGGTACGGGATCGGGATCGGGATCCTGATCTATGTCATCCGCACCTGGGGCGGGTATCCCGATGGAGTCGCCTTCGCCGTGCTGCTGATGAACATGGCGGTGCCGACCATCGACACCTATCTCAGGCCACGTGTCTTTGGCCAGAGCCGGGAGTAGAGCATGACTCCGCTACTGCGCAACATGGCCCTTTCCGGCGGTCTGCTCGCACTGTTCGCCGTACTCGGCACCACACTGGTCGCGCTTACCGCCGCCAGCACGGAGGAACGCATCGAGGAGAACCAGCGGGCGGCGACCCTGACGACGCTGCACGAGCTGGTCCCGCCACAACGCTACGACAACGACCCGGTGGACGATTCCATCCGGGTCACCGCACCCCGGGCCCTGGGCAGCCCGGAACCGCTGCCGGTCTATCGTCTGCGCCGCGAGGGCGAACCAGTGGCCGCGGTGCTCACCGTGGAGGCCCCGGACGGCTACGGCGGCCCCATCCGGCTTCTGATCGGCGTGGAGCCGGATGGGGCCGTGGTCGGCGTGCGGGTGGTCTCGCATTCGGAAACCCCCGGTCTCGGTGACGCCATCGAGGCGCGCCGCTCCGACTGGATCCATTCCTTCGCGGGGCGTAGCCTCGGTGATCCGCCCCGCGAACAATGGACGGTGGAGCGTGACGGCGGGGCCTTCGACCAGTTCACCGGCGCCACCATCACGCCCCGGGCCGTGGTCCACGCTGTGCGCCGCGCCCTGGTCTATTTCGAGGAGAACCGGGAGATGCTGTTCGCCCGTTCCCCCGCCGAAGGAGGAGAGAGCCATGAGTAGTGCCGACTATCGCGCCATCTCCCGTGACGGACTCTGGAACAACAATGTTGCCCTGGTCCAGTTGCTGGGGCTCTGTCCGCTGCTGGCCGTCACCACCACCGCGGTCAACGGCCTCGGCCTCGGTGTGGCCACGCTGCTGGTGCTGCTTACCTCCAACGTGCTGGTCTCCCTCATCCGCAACGTGGTCCGCACCGAGATCCGGTTGCCGGTCTTTGTTCTCATCATCGCTTCGGCGGTGACCGCCATCGAACTGGTGATGAACGCCTGGTTCCACCAGCTCTACCTGATCCTCGGAATCTTCATCCCGCTCATCGTCACCAACTGCGGCATCATCGGACGCGCCGAGGGCTTCGCCGTGCACAATCCGGTGGGACCGTCGGCGCTGGACGCCCTGATGATGGGGCTGGGTTTCACCGCCGTGCTGGTGGTCCTCGGCGCGCTGCGCGAGATGGTCGGGGCCGGGACGCTGTTCGCCGATGCGCACCTGATGTTCGGCGAGACGGCCCGTGGTCTCACCCTGGAGTGGGAAGCCTACAGCGGGTTCCTGCTGGCCATCCTGCCGCCGGGAGCCTTCATCGGCCTGGGACTGCTCATCGCAGTAAAGAACGTGGTCGACGCTCGCCGCGCGCGGCGAGCCGAACCGGTGCCGGGCGCGGAACCGGAAACGGCCTAGAAAGTCACCCTTTTCCGCCGTACCATCTAGACATCCGATAACAGAGAGGAGTACACATCATGGCAGGACATTTTCCCTTCAGTGGTAACGCTGGACGCGCCTCCGTGGCCGCCTTCTTCGAGAAGGAAGGTTACACCGAGGCGCTGCAGGAGAAGTACTACAAGTGGTGGTACGACTGGGCAAAGAAGACCGTCGAGGCCGATCCCCACCTCAAGGTGACCAAGACCCACGAGTTCAGGGAGTATCCGTTCGGCCAGCACGCCCACCGCAATTTCCACCTTAACGACAAGGCCTGGGCGGTGGCGCTCGCCGACCTTGGCGAATTCATCAAGGGAGTCGTCTTCCCGCGCCTGAGCGGCGACGAGCTGCACAAGCTGGAAGAGGAACACGAGAAGTTCGTTGCCGAACTGAGGAAGGAGGCCGAGGCGAACCCGAAGGAGCCGGCACCGGACATCGGCTACTTCCGTCACACCTGAGAGCCATCCCGGCCGACCCTGTCCGGGGTCGGCCCCGATTCCGGAACCCGAACGTGAACAGAGAGACCCGTCGCATCTTCTTCGAGCGCCTGCGCGAGGCGAACCCGCACCCTGACAGCGAACTCGAGTACACGACCCCCTTCGAACTCCTGATTGCCGTGATCCTGTCTGCCCAGGCCACCGATGTCGGGGTCAACAAGGCCACGGCAAAGCTCTTCCCGGTAGCCCGAACCCCGGAAGCCATCCTGGCCCTGGGCGAGGAGGGATTGAAGGAGCACATCAAGACCATCGGTCTGTTCAACGCCAAGGCGGCCAACATCATCGCCACCTGCGAGCGACTGATCCACGAACACGGTGGCGAGGTGCCACGGGATCGCAAGGCGCTGGAGGCACTGCCGGGCGTAGGACGCAAGACCGCCAACGTGGTCCTCAACACGGCCTTCGGCGAGCCGACCATCGCCGTGGACACCCACATCTTCCGGGTCGCCAACCGCACCGGTCTCGCCCCCGGAAAGACGGTCCGACAGGTGGAGGACCGGTTGCTCAAGGTGGTCCCGAAGGAGTTCATGATGGGAGCCCATCACTGGTTGATACTGCACGGCCGCTACGTCTGTACCGCGCGCCGTCCGCGCTGCGGGGCCTGCGTCGTCGAGGACATCTGCGACCATCGCGACAAGGTGTACGAATGATGTTCGGCACCGATCGCAATGCCATGCGCCAGGTCTTCTTCGATGCCTGGCAACAGGCCCGCGCGGGCGCCATCCTCGACCCCGGCACCCGGAGGGTGGCCGACGTCATCGGCCTCCACCCCGAGTACCACGGGCTTCTCGACGACCGGGAGGCCCACCATGACCGCGATTACACCCCGGAGGACGGCCAGACCAACCCCTTTCTGCACATGGCGATGCACATCGGACTGCGCGAACAGCTGAGTACCGATCGGCCAGCGGGCATCGTCGCGATCCACTCTCGTCTAAGCGACCGACTGGGGGATGTCCACGACGCGGAACACCACATGATGGAATGTCTGGGGCAGGCCCTGTGGGAGGCCCAGAGCGCCGGGCGAATGCCCGACGAGACCGCGTATCTGGAGTGCCTTCGCCGCCTCTAGGCCGGGTTCAGCCCGCCGGCTCCACCAGTTCGGCCTGCCGCCCGCCGGCCGGCGGGCTGGGGGGCATCATCCGAACCTCGATGCGACGGTTACGAGCCCGTCCGGCCTCGCTGTCGTTATCGGCTACCGGGTGGTGTTCCCCGAGCCCCATGGCCTGGATCCGCTCCGGATCCAGGCCGACCTCCTGAACCAGGAAGCGAGCCACAGCCACGGCCCGAGTAGCGGAGAGCTCCCAGTTGCTGGCGAAGTCGCTGGTCAGGCCCGGACCCACCGGCACGTTGTCGGTATGGCCCTCGATGCGGATGACGTCGTCGCCGTCGGGATCCAGACGTTCACCGAGACGCAGCAGCAGGCGGTACCCTTCCATCGTCAACCGGGCCGAGCCCGTATCGAAGAGGTGCCTGTCGAGAATGCGCACGGTCAGCTGATCGGAGAGCTGGCGGATCCGGACCTCCTGGCGTTCGATCTCCTCGCGCAGGACCGCAACCAGTTCATCATGGAGTTCGCGAATGCGCTCGATGCGATCGGTGTCGGCCGCCTCGTCGGCACTCATGCGCCGCTCGAGATCGGCCGCCAGCCGGTTCTGCTCCTCGGCCAGATCGCCGACGCGCTCACGCAGTTCGCGATTGATCTCCCGCATGGCCGCCATTTCCTCGCTCGCCGTCCCCGGCTGGGCGCCCGGTGCGGCGGAGTAGAGCCAACCGGCCAGCCCGCCGAAGAGGACCGTCAGTACCGCCAGGATGATCACCGCGATGCGCATTGGTCCGTTCTCCACTGTTCAGGTCATGCCCCGGGGCACGCGTTCCATCAGGCCTGCTCGCTCTCGGTGTCCACGCCGAAATAGGCTGTCATGGCCTGCACCAGCCCCTCGGGCGCCTCTCCGGCGGCGGCCTCGTCATCGGCCAGCCGCTGGCTCAGTTCACCTGTGAGCACGGTCCCCTCGGCCCCCTCCGAATCCAGGAAGCGGGCCTGAACGGCCTGCTCCTGGAGCCAGAGGGCCGCCTCGGCGATCGCCTCCGGACCAGCATCCGTGGCCTCGGAATACTCGGCCACGATGCCGTTCAGGGCCTCGCGATCGCCCTCGTCCAGCAGACCGGCCAGCCCACCGTGAGCAGCCGACAGTGCCTCCGGATTCCCGCCCAGAATGCCGCCCAGCGCCTGGGCCTCCGGGCTCAGGCTCAACTGATCGGAGCCGCCAGTGGCGCGGGCATCAACGGCATCCCCCTCCTGGGCCTCCCCCCCGCGAGCGGCGGGGGAACGCCAGGTGCCGTCGGCCTCGCGCGCCGAGGTCTGTCCGGTCTGAACCTGGAACATATTGGGAATATTGACCATCCGTACTCACCTCCGGGTTCTCGTCGGGGAGCACCGCTCCCGTTTCCTGTTCCGCGTCTTACCATATTTCTTAGCAATCATCATACCAGCCCCGCCCGGTGGGCGCCCTCGCGACTTCCCCGCACCGTTGCGCCGCATCGGCAGCACCCGAGGCGGGCAGACGGCTGCCGCCGCCGGCAAACCGCTGCCGGCTACCCTCCGGCGAAGTAAGCCGCCAGAAAATCGCCAAAATCGGCCCCGGGCTCCGCCTCCAGGGCGTTCTGCGCCTCAAGTGAGCGACGGGCCTCGGCCTCGAACAGGGCGCGCCGTTCGGCCCCGAGGGTCCGATCCCTGTAGTAATCGCGGAACGTCTCGGACTGGCGTCGGGCGAACTCGAAAAAACCCTCGCCGTGCTCACGCATCTCCGCCAGCATTCGGGCCGACGGGGTCCGTTCGGGATCGGCCACTGCGGCGCGCTGTTCGCGCACCGCCTCGGCGTAGGGGGTCCCGATCTCGCCCTGGTCCAGCCACTCGGCGATCCCGAGCAGCCCGTCGAGGATCTCTTCAGCCCAGTCACGCAACGGGATCATGCCGCCGTTACGTCGCAGCCGAAATCCGGGCTCGCGTCCACGGTGGGCAGTGGCCAGCTGATTGCCATCGATGTCGTGTCGCTCGCGCGGTCCGATGGGCGGACTCTCCAGCAACAGACAGTAGAGCATCAGCGCCTCCAGGAAGCGCAGCTGTCCAGCATCAACGCCCAGGGGGTGCCAGGCGTTGACATCCAGGGAACGCAGTTCCACATAGGCGACCCCGCGCCGCCGCAGTGCCAGGCTCGGCTTCTCCATGCCCTCGGTGGGCTGCTTCGGCCGCACGGTGGAATAGTACTCGTTCTCGATCTGCAGGATGTTGGCGTTGAGTTGTTCGTAACGGCCCTCGCGCACCACGCCCTGACGCTGGTAATCGGGGAACGGCGTCTCCGTGGCCCCCAGAAGGCTATCGACATAGGCGTCCAGATTGTCGTAACACGCCTTGATCCCGGTCTGGTCCTCACGGGTGTTGGTATAACCGATGTCGCCCATGCGTAGGGAGGTCGCCCACGGTTCATAGGCGGTGGAGGCGTCGAATTCCTCCAGCCGGGAGCCACGTGCGGCCAGGAACGATTTGCAGACCGCCGGCGAGGCGCCGAAGAGATACGGGATGATCCAGCCCACCCGCTGCAGGTTGCGGATCATCCCGAAGTAACGATTGTCACGGAACTCGCGCGGACTCCCCGGCTCCCCTTCCAGTGCCTGATAGATGGGCCAGAACGCCTCCGGCAGGGAGAAGTTGAAATGGACCCCGGCAATGATCTGCATGGTCCGGCCATAGCGGTGGCCCAGCCCGCGTCGATAGACAGTCTTCATCATGCCGGGATTGGAGGGACCGTAATCGGCGATGGGGATGGACTCGGGCCCCGCCAGCGCGCACGGCATGCTGGTGGCCCAGAGACGCTCGTCACCGATGTGTTCGTAGACGAAGGTCTGCAGGTCACAGAGGAAATCCAGCGATGACTCCACACCCGCCGCCGGCGGGGTCACGAACTCCATCATCGCCTCGGAATAGTCGGTGGTGATCCAGGGATGGGTCAGCGCGGAGCCGAGCGTCCGGGGATGCGGCGTCCGAGCGATCTGTCCCTGTGGATCGACTCGCAGGCTTTCCTTCTCCAGACCCACGCGGCGCCCCGCCAGGGTCTCCGGGCCATTGGCCATGAGATACTCGAGGCGCTGTTCTAGCAGTGTCGACAAAGCAGAATGTCCTTCACGGCTGCGGATGGACGGCGAACGTGGAAACGGCCATTCTAGCGTAAACCCGCACTCCGGGGCATCGTCCCGTTATCCGGCCCTTTCGTCAGCGGAGCTGCTGCTGAACGACACGGTGTCACAGTCGCTGCGCGGCAGATCGAAGTAGAAGATGGCGCCGCCCTCCTCGCGATTACGGAAATCCAGATGACCCCCATGGCGTTCAACCACGGCCCGGGCGATGGAAAGCCCCAGCCCGGAGCCACCGCCCCGGCCGGTGGCAGCGACCGGTGTGAAGCGTTCGAACAGATGGTCGCGTGCCGCCTCCGGGACTCCCGGCCCCTGGTCGACGACCTCGACGATGACCCGCTCGCCTTCCAGGCGAGCCAGGACCCGCACGCGGTCTCCCTCCGGGGTATGTTTCACGGCATTGGACAGGAGGTTGGCGAAGACCTGCAGCAACCGGTCGGCATCACCAAGGATGCAACACATCCCGCACTGGTTCTCCAGCTCCAGATCGACGCCGTATTCGGCGGCGTACGGACCATGGGACTCCACCGCCTGCTCCAGCAGGTGGTCCAGAGGCGTGGCGCGGAAGTGGAAGACCAGGCGCCCGGCGTCTACCTTGTCCAGATCGAGAATGTCGTTGATCAGGCGCAACAGCCGTTCACTGTTGTTCCGGGCAATGCCGAGCATGCGCTGGGCACCGTCCGGCAATTCGCCCATGGCGCCGCCGGTAAGCAGGCCGAGAGCCCCGATGATGGAGGTCAGTGGGGTCCGCAGTTCGTGCGTGACCGACGAGATGAACTCGCGCTTGAGCTGGTCCACCTGCGCCCGCTCGCTGATGTCGATGGCCACCCCCACGGCGCCGTCGACCTCGTCCCGCCCGGCGAACAGCGGCTGCTGGTGGATCTCGAAACGCCGTTCGCTGCAGTAGGTCTCGACACGGCTGGCTTCACCATTCAGAACGCGCTCCACTGCCTCCCGGAAACCGGGTTCCGTGGTAAAGACCGCCTCGACCGGCTGACCGATGCAGTCGTCGGGAACGCACCAGAGGTGGTCGGTGCCGCGCCCCTCCAGCAGACTGACCCGACCCGAGCGGTCCAGAGTGAAGACGATGATGGGCAGATTACCCAGGATGAGCCGCAGCCACTCCTCGCTCTCGGCCAGCCGTGTCTCGGCCGCCCGGCGCCGATCCACCTCGCGCCGGAGTTCATTCCGGAGCCGGGCGACGTCGTCCACCATGGTGCTCAGGCTCAGCGTCCCCGGCGGGCGGCAGTGCGCAGGCGCAGCGCATTGAGGCGAATGAAGCCTTCAGCGTCCTTCTGGTCATAGGCGCCCTCGTCGTCCTCGAAGGTCGCCACTGCCGCGTCGAAGAGGCTGTCGCTCTTCGACGCCCGACCGACCACGCTGATCCGGCCCTTGTAGAGCTTCAGTCGCACCGTACCGTTCACCGGCTCCTGGGATTCGTCGATGAGCGCCTGCATGACCCGCCGCTCCGGCGACCACCAGTAACCGTTGTAGATCACGCTGGCATAGCGCGGCATGATCTCGTCCTTGAGGTGGGCGACTTCGCGATCCAGGGTCAGGGACTCCATGGCGCGCCGCGCCTTCAGCAACACATGGCCAGCCGGGGTCTCATAGCAGCCCCGGGACTTCATGCCGACGTAGCGATTCTCCACCAGATCGTCGCGGCCGATGCCGTGGGCTCCGGCGACCCGATTGAGGTGTTCCATGAGGGCAGCCGGTTCCATCGCGGTCCCGTCCACGGCAAACGGATCCCCCTGTAGAAAGGCGATCTCGATGTAGGTGGGGGTATCCGGGGCTTTTTCGGGGGCCACGGTCCAGCGCCACATGTCCTCCTCGGGCTCGGACCACGGGTCCTCGAGGATGCCCCCCTCGTAGGAGATGTGCAGCAGGTTGGCATCCATGGAATAGGGCGACTTCCTGCCGTGGCGCTCCACCGGGATGCCGTGTTCCTCGGCATAGGCCAGCAATTTCTCCCGCGAATTCAGTTCCCACTCCCGCCATGGGGCGATGACGCGGATGTCCGGGTTCAGGGCGTAGGCGCCGAGTTCGAAGCGCACCTGGTCGTTACCCTTGCCGGTCGCCCCGTGGGCAATGGCGTCGGCGCCGGTCTCGTGGGCGATCTCCACCAGGCGGCGGGCGATGAGCGGCCGGGCGATGGAGGTCCCGAGCAGATACTCGCCCTCGTACACGGTATTCGCACGGAACATCGGAAAGACGTAGTCGCGGGCGAATTCGTCGCGCAGGTCCTCGACATAGATCTCCTTCACGCCCAGGGCCTCCGCCTTGGCACGAGCCGGTTCGACCTCCTCGCCCTGACCGATGTCGGCGGTGAAGGTCACGACCTCGCAGCCGTATTCGTCCTGCAGCCACTTGAGGATGATGGAGGTGTCCAGTCCGCCGGAATAGGCGAGGACGACCTTGCGGGGTGCGGAATCGGAACGCATGGTAAACGGCTCCCTGGGGTTCGGGTCTTCGAAAAGGGGCCATTCTACTCGGGTCCGGGATGCCGGGGCCAGTAGTCCGGCCCCGTTTCCTGTGTCAGCGGGGCGGATTATCGCCGCGACGCAGTTCCACCTCGACGCGGCGATTCTCGGCCCGCCCTTCAGGGGAATCGTTATCGGCGGCGGGGCGCTCGGAGCCCCAGGCGAGTTCGACGATGCGATCCTCGGGAAAGCCGCCCTCGACCAGGTGGGAGCGCACCGCATCGACCCGCATCTGGGCCAGTTCCTCGTTGAGTTCCACCGGGCCCTGGTCGTCGGTATGGCCGGCGAGGATGGCGAACTGGACGGTGGGGTCGATCTCGGCGTAGGCGAGCATCCGGTCGAGCCGGTCGCGACCCTCATCGTCGAGCAGGTGGTCCATCGGACCAAAGGCAACCCGCATGGTGGCCACGTCGTCGAAGCTGTCCGGGTGCAACGAGGCCATGCAGGCCTGGAAATCATCGATCGCTTCCCCGGCGCTGCGCGCGGAGAGCGAGACGTTGATCTGTTCCGAACCGTCCACCCAGTCGAGGAAGGTGAGCGTGGGATTCATGCCACGTTCCATCTCGTAGAGGGTGCGCAGGGCTGGCTGACCCTCGAAGGCGATGACGGTCTGCTCACGCTGCGGCTGGACGCGCTTGCGTGCCACCGGCCGGGTGTTGTCGGCGCGCCAGGAAGGGGGTTCGGCGGTCAGGCGCACGGAGAAGGGGCGGCTGGCCCGGTCTCGTTGAGCTCGGAATTCCAGGCTGTAGTGGTCACCGGCTCCGGCGCGGAAGACGGCACGACCGAAGCCCGGGACGGTCTGGCTCATTCGACACTCCAGCCGGTCACCGCCGACGTGCCAGCGCGCATCGTCATGCGGGGAGTGGCTGTAGCTCCAGCTGCCATCCGCCAGAGCGGCCGCCGGGAGCAGCATCAGTACCAGAGCAGTCAATCCGAGCGTTTTCATCGTGGTCCGTCGTCCCCGTTCCGGTCTCTCTACCGTACTATAGCGACCATGGCGGCTGGTACTTGAGCTCCGGTCACGCCTTCTTCTTCTTCTTCGAGCGCCGCAGGCGCGAAAGCAGGCGCCGCGCCAGCTCGCCGAAGAGTTCCGTCTGGGTCGGGTGGGGATGGATGGCCCCGGCCACCTGCTCCAGGGTCATGCGTCCGGAGACCATCATCACCGCCTCACCGATGAGGGTGTCGGTATGGTCCGCCAGGAAATGGACCCCGATGACCCGGTGGCTGGCCTTGTCCACCACCAGCTTCAGCAGGCCGACATCCTCGCCGGTGATCATCGCCTTGGCGTCGATGTTGATCGGCGTCTTCACCTCCACGGCGTCGATGCCGGCCGCCTTGGCCTGCTCGCTGGAGAGGCCGACGAAGCCGGCCTGGGGTCGGGTGAAGATCACCCCGGAATCCATGGCCTGATCGTAGCGCATGTCCTCGCCGAGCAGGGTGGCGGCGGCCACCCGGCCCTGCTGGCCGGCGGTGTGTGCCAGCATCAGCCCCCCGATGACGTCGCCGACTCCGAAGATGTGAGGCACGCTGGTCCGGCAACGGGCGTCGGCGCGGATCACGCCGTCGGCCACCTCGACCCCGGCGGCCTCCAGGGCCAGCGGTTCCAGAACCGGGCGCTTGCCGGTGGCCATGATGACGTAGTCGCAGGCCAGCGCCTGCTCGCCGCCCTCGCCGTCGGTGTACTCCAGGGTCATGTCGCCCGGCTTGCCACTGATCCGGCCGGCCTTCGCCGAGGTCACCAGGGTTAAATTCGGTTCCTGTTCCAGCGCGGCGGTCAGCTGCTTCGCCACCTCGGTCTCGACCTCGGCGAGGACACGCTCCTGGCCCTCGAGCAGGGTCACCTCGGCGCCGAAATCGGCGAAGATCTGCGCCATTTCCATGCCGATGGCGCCGCCGCCGATGACGCCGAGACGCTGCGGCGGCTGCTCCAGGTTCCAGACGGTGTCGGAGGTCAACACGCCACCCGATGCCAGACCCTCCTCGGCCCCCGGGATGGGCGGCACGAAGGGCGGCGCCCCGGTGGCGATCACCGCCGCGCCGAAGGTCGCGTGGCGGCCGTCGGAGGCGTCACCCCGGGGCGCGCGCCGATGCGGGTCGTCGCTGTTGCCGGAGGTGTCGATGTAGATCCGGTGGTCGCTCTCGAAGCTGGCGAAGCCCTGGATGACGTCGATCTTCACGCCCTTGTCGGTGTTCAGCGCCATGCCGCCCCGGGTCTCCAGGACCTGGCGCCGATGGGATTCAAGCTTCGACCAGTCCAGTTCGGCGCCGGTGGTTCCGGTCACGCCGAGGAGTTCGTCGTGGCCGCGATCGCGGATGCGGTCGGCCGCGGCGCGCCACGCCTTGGACGGGATGCAGCCCCGCCAGAGGCACTCGCCGCCGGGGTACGGGGCATCGTTGACCATGGCGACCCGGAGACCGTGGCCGGCCAGGTCGCGGGCGCAGTCCTCGCCACCCGGCCCACCGCCGATGACCACGACGTCGTAGTCCCATTCACCCTCGGGGATGGCGGGGCCGCTCGGACCCATCCACGTCTCGGGATTCTCCACTGCCTCCTTGAGGGCGTTGAGATAGCCGGCGACATCGGCGCCGTTGACCACGCGGTGGTCGGCGGTGATGGTCAGCGGCATGCCGTCCTCGGTGGCCGCGGCGATGGCCAGGATGGCCGCCGTGCCGGGGGTCGGGATGGCGTCGAACGATTCCACCCCCATCATGCCCATGTTCGAGACCATGAAGGTCGGATTGGCGTACTCCTCCGGGGCCAGGCGGCGCTTGCGCGCCCGCCCGACCAGATCGCCCCAGGACTCGTTGAGTTCATCCAGGGGGCGGCTCTCGCAGCCGCGCAGCACCGGCACCACCAGCCCGCCACCATCGGCGGTCACGGCCATGCCGATGTCGATCTGCTCGCGCTCCACCAGCTTGTCCACCGGCTGGTAGGCCCAGTTCATGGTCGGGAAGTCCTTCATCGCCAGGGCGCACGCCTTGGCGATGGCCACGGTCACCGAGACGCCGTGGGCCTTGGCCGCCTTGATCAGGGCGCCGGGCTTTGCCCGCACCGTGACGTGGAAGGTCGGCATGGTCAGCGAGGCGGTCATGGAGTGGCTGACCGCCTTCTCCATGGCATTCATGGCGCGCCCTTCGCCGGGCACCTGGATCTCCGGCATGGTGTGGGCCGGGACCTGGTCGGCCACCGAGGTGGGCCGCTCCACGGGCTGGGCGCTGCGCACGTCATCGGCGGTGATCACGCCGTCGGGACCGGAACCCTTGAGGGTGTTCAGGTTCACGCCCATGGAGGCGGCCAGCTTGCGGGCGTAGGGCGAGGCCTGCTTGTTGTCCGGGCGCGCGGCCGGGATCACGTCGCCGGCCGGTTCCGGCCGGGAAGCGGAGCCCGCCGCCATGCCGGTGGTCGCCGGCGCGGCGGCGGGGGCCGCCTCGGCCTTTGCGCCGCCACTGGCCGGCGCGGCGGTCTCGTCCACCACCGCGTCGGCGCTGTCCACCAGATAGGCCATCGGCGCGCCCACCTGGATAACGCTGTCCACCGGGGCCAGCGGGCCGGAGAGATAACCCTCGCGGAAGACCTCCACGTCCATGATCGCCTTGTCGGTCTCCACCGTCGCGACCACGGTGCCCCGCTCGATGCGTTCACCGACGCCGACCTCCCAGCTCACCACGGTCCCCTCGGTCATGGTGTCCGAGAGCTGCGGCATCTTGATGGTGTGGGAGGCGTCCGAAGGCGCGGCGGGCTCGGCCGGCGCGCTCTCCGCGCCGCTTCCGGCCCCGTCGCCGCCCGCCGGAGCGGCGCCCTCGGCATCCTGCACCTCGTCGCCGGAGGCCACGATCCAGGCCATCGCCTCGCCCACCGGAATGGTGGTGTCGACCGGGGCGAGCGGACCGGAGAGGTAGCCTTCGCGAAAGACCTCCACATCCATGATCGCCTTGTCGGTCTCCACCGTGGCGATGACGTCGCCACGTTCGATGCGATCGCCGATGTTCTTCTCCCAGCTCACCACGGTTCCCTCGGTCATGGTGTCCGAGAGCTGGGGCATCTTGACGGTATAGGGCTCAGCCATGGGAATGTCCGCTCGAATGGTTATGGGGTGCCGGAAACCACACCGCCCCGACACGGTCGGGGCGGGTTGCCGCGCGTGCTATTTGCCGAACTGGGCGCGCACCGCCCGAACCACCTCGGCGGCGTCGGGCAGGGCGGCCTTTTCCAGGGTCCGGTTGTACGGGATCGGCACATTGGCCGCGGAGACCCGGGCCGGCGGCGCGTCGAGCTCGAAGAAGCAGGACTCGTTGATGATCGCCATCACCTCGGAACCGACCCCCACCGGGGCCTCGGCCTCCTCGACGATCACCGCCCGGTGGGTCTTGCTGACGGAATCACGGATGCCCTCGCGGTCCAGCGGATTCAGGGCGTAGAGGTCGACCACCTCGGCCTCGATGCCGTTCTCGCGGGAAAGCACCTCGGCGGCCTCCAGCGCCCAGTGGACGGAGATGTTGTAACCGAACAGGGTGATGTCGCGCCCCTCGCGCACCACCTCGGACCCCTCCAGCGGGTGGAAGAACTCCTCGTCGGGCACCTCGCCCTTGAGGTTGTACATCAGCTCGTGTTCGTTGATGAAGACCGGGTCCTCGCAGCGCACCGCCGACTTCAGCAGACCATAGGCCTGACGCGGATTGGAGGGTGTCACCACCCGCAACCCGGCGATCCCCATGAAGACCTTCTCCATGCGCGCCGAATGCTGCCCGGCGAGCTGATGGGCAACACCGCCCGGCGACCGGATCACGCACGGCGCGGTCAGCTGGCCGCCGGACATGTAGCGCACCTTGGCGGCGGAATTGAAGATCTGGTCCATGGCCAACCAGACGAAGTTCACCGACATCAGCTCGATGATCGGGCGCACGCCGACAAAGGAGGCGCCGATACCGAGACCAGTGAAGCCGTTCTCGGAGATCGGGGTGTCGATCACCCGGTCGGCGCCATACTTGTCGTAGAGACCCTTGGTGGCCTTGTAGGTACCACCCATGACACCGACGTCCTCGCCCATGCAGATGACCATGGGGTCATGGGCCATCTCTTCGTCATGGGCGCGCTGAACCGCCTCCCAGAGCATCAATTCACTCATTATCGGGCCCCTCCCCTGACATACGGGTCATGATCGGCCAGCACGTAACGGCCCACCTCCTCCGCGGACGGCTCCGGCGATTCCTCGGCGAACCGGATCACCTCGTTCTCGATGGAGTCGAGGATCTCGGTGTCCATCGCCTTGTACTCGTCCTCGGTGATCTCCCCGGCCTCGATGAGGCTGTCGCGCAGAGTGATGATCGGGTCGCGGGAACTCCAGCGCCGCTCTTCTTCCTTTTCGCGGTAGGCGTTGGCATCGGACATGGAGTGGCCGCGATAGCGGTACGTCAGCAGTTCCAGGAAGTACGGGCCGTTGCCGCTGCGCACATGCTCCACGGCGCGGGTCGCAGCCTCGTGGACCGTCTCCACATCCTGACCGTCTACCTGATTCGCCTCGATGCCGTAGCCGCATACGCGCTTGTACTGTTCGGTGATGGCGGTGGAGCGATCGATGCGGGTGCCGATGCCGTAGAGATTGTTCTCGCAGACGAACAGCACCGGCAGCTCCCAGAGGGCGGCCATGTTCATGGTCTCGTGGAAGGAGCCCTGGTTGTTCGCGGCATCGCCGAGGAAGCAGATGGCGATCTCGTCACCGCCGCGCAGCTTGATGCCCTTGGCCATGCCGGCGGCCAGCGGGAAGGGGCCGCCCACCAGGGCGTAGCCGCCCATGAAACGGTTCTCGACGTCGAAGATGTGCATGGAACCGCCGCGCCCCTTGCTGGAACCGGTCTCCTTGCCGAACAGTTCCGCCATCACGGCCTTCGGATCGGCGCCGGCAAGCAGGGCGTGAACGTGGTCCCGATAGCCGGTGATGACGTAGTCGTGGCCCGGCTTCGCGGCCTCCATGACCCCGTGGGCACAGGCTTCCTGGCCGGGATAGAGGTGGAGGAAGCCACCGATCTTGCGCTCTACGTAGGCTTCGTAGCAGCGCTCCTCGAAGCGCCGGGAGTAGAGCATCTCTCGCAGCACCCGTTTCTTGTCGGCGTTATCCATCAAGGCGCCCCCTCAATGCTGGCTATTTGATTTCGGGCGTCTTTTTTGCGCCACCACTGCCACGACGCGAGCCACCCGGGAAAAATACAAGCCGCAAATGATCGACATTTTCCCGAGGAAGGTCAAGCAGACGCGCCCGCCAAGGGGTGTGTTAGCATCGTCCCGGCTTCAGCGAGGACCCCCCCCGACATGCCCCACACTCTCATTCCCGGCAAGGAACGCGCCCTCGAGGACACCATTGCCGAGCTCCATCGTCTGGTGCGCGACCTCGGTTTCCACATCGAGGAGGCGCGCTGGCTGAACCCGGCGCCCCACATCTGGTCGGTACACATCCGCGATCGCGACTGCCCCAGGGTCTTCGCCAACGGCAAGGGCGGCTGTCGGGAGGCGGCGCTGGCCAGCGCCTACGGAGAGCTGGTCGAACGGCTGGCCACGCGCTACCTCTGGGCCGATTTCATGCTCGACCCGATGCTGGAGACCTTCGGCTTCATCCACCACCCGGATGAACGCTGGTTCCCGGTCGAGGACGGCACCTGGCCCGAGGGGCTGCTGGACGCCGACTGGTACCGCCGCTACATCGACGGCACCGACCTCGTTCCCGGGGAGCTCCGTGATCTCAACGGCGGCGGCACCGGCCGGGGCCTCTGCGCCCTGCCTTATGTGCGCCAGAGCGACGGCGAGACGGTGTGGGTCCCGGTCAACCTCATCGCCAATCTGTTCGTATCCAATGGCATGAGCGCCGGCAACACCCGGGACGAGGCGCTGGTCCAGGGACTGGCCGAGATCTTCGAGCGCGCCATCAAGAACCGGATCATCGTCCACGGGACGACCCTGCCCCGAGTGCCGGACGCGGTCCTGGATCGCCACCCGGCCATCCGCGAGGGACTGGCCGCGCTGACCGACCACGGCTTCGCCGTGCGCCCCCTGGACGCCTCCCTGGGCGGACGCTATCCGGTGATGTGTGTCCTGCTCCAGCATCCCGACGGCGGGGTCTACGCCTCCTTCGGCGCCCATCCCGACTTCGGGGTGGCGCTGGAGCGCGCCCTGACCGAGCTGCTCCAGGGGCGCGCCCTGGACGAGCTGGCCGGTTTCCCGCCGCCGACTACCGAGGCCGAGATGGTCGCCGATCCGCACAACATCGAGCTGCACTTCATCGATTCCAGCGGCTACGTCCACTGGGCGCTGCTCGCCGAGACCCCCGATCACCCGTTCCACGACTGGGAACGGGAGAGTCCGTGGCCGACCGACAACAGCGCGGCGCGCGCGGCGCTCATCGACGCACTGCACGCCGAGGGCCACGAGGTCTACATCGCCGAGCACACCGACCTCGGCGCCTACACCTGCCGCATCCTGGTCCCCGGGTTCTCCGACATCTACGAGGCCGACGAGCTGATCTGGGACAACAACAACAGTGTCCTGCCGGTGCGCCCCGTGCTGTTCGACCTCCACGGGTCCGGAGCGGAGGGCTGGCGTGACCTCTACGAGACCCTGGAGGAGCACCAGCTCAATGAGCAATTGCGTGTGTTCGAATGGGCCGGTGTGGTCGGCGACCCCGATACCGCATGGAATCGGCTGCGCATCGGCGAGCTGAAGGTCTGGCTGCTGCTCGCCCTCGGTGATGAGGAAGAGGCGGCCGCGCGGCTGCCGTCGGTCCTCGCCTCCGGCAACCTCGACGACGACGAGCGCCGGGCCCTGTCGGCGCTCAACGCCGTACTGGAGCTGCGAGTCGCCGGCCTGACGGTCGACGATCACCGCCCGGCCCTGGCGGCGTGGTTCGGCGCCGAACCGGTCGCCGCCGCCGAACGCCGGGCCCGCGGCGAGGAGCGCTTCCCCCGCCTGGGTCCCCTCGACCCGGCGGCACCGAGCCGCTCCCACACCACGCTGCTCGAAGCCTGTGCCAAGGTGCTGCGCCGCCAGAACGGCGGCGGCGTTGCGTTGCCCGGAGGGGCTGTTTAGACTGAACGGCCCACTGGCCCCGCGAGGTTTCCCGTTTCATGCCGGAGTCCATACCGGCCGACTCCGTCGGCCTGGTAACGCCCCAGTCACTGGATATCGACCAGCCCCTCGAGCTGGACTGCGGTCGCACGCTGCCGTCCTACCGGCTGGTGTACGAGACCTATGGCGAGCTCAACGCGGAGCGGGACAACGCCATACTGGTCTGCCACGCCCTCTCCGGCGACCACCATGCCGCCGGCTACCACTCCATGAACGATCGCAAGCCGGGCTGGTGGGAATCCTGCATCGGACCGGGCAAGCCGCTGGATACCAACCGTTTCTTCGTGGTCGGCGTGAACAACCTCGGCAGCTGCAAGGGCAGCTCCGGACCCAACACCACCAACCCGGAGACCGGCCGCTACTGGGGCCCCGATTTCCCCATCGTCACCGTCCGCGACTGGGTGAACAGCCACGCCCGCCTGGCCGACGCCCTCGGCATCGAGCAGTGGGCGGCGGTGGTCGGCGGCAGCCTCGGCGGCATGCAGGTGGTGCAGTGGGCCATGGACTACCCCGAACGCCTGCGCCACGCGGTGATCATCGCCGCCGCGCCGCGCCTCTCCGCCCAGAACATCGCCTTCAACGAGGTGGCGCGTCAGGCGATCATGTCGGACCCGGAATTCCACGACGGCCACTATCTGGCCCACGACACGGTACCGCGCCACGGCCTGATGCTGGCGCGCATGCTCGGCCACATCACCTACCTGTCCGACGAGGCGATGCGCGCCAAGTTCGGCCGCGAGCTGCGTCAGGAACAGATCAACTTCGGCTACGACGTCGACTTCCAGGTGGAATCCTATCTGCGCTACCAGGGGCAGTCCTTCGTCGAGCGCTTCGACGCCAACACCTATCTGCTGATGACCCGGGCACTGGACTACTTCGACCCGGCTGCGGAATTCGACGATAACCTGGCCAGGGCGCTGTCGGGGGTGCGGGCCCAGTCACTGGTGGTCGCGTTCACCAGTGACTGGCGCTTCGCCCCGGAGCGCTCCCGGGAGATCGTCAAGGCGTTGCTGGACAACGACAAGCCGGTGGCCTACGCGGAGGTCGAGGCCCATCACGGCCATGACGCCTTCCTGATGCCGATCCCGCAGTACATGGCGGTCTTCCACGCCTACATGGACCGGGTCACCACCAGCGGGGGTGCGGCATGAGCGCGGACCTGACCCGGCGCCCCGACCTGACCACCATCGGTCGCTGGATGAAGCGCGGCTCCCGGATCCTCGACCTCGGCTGCGGTGACGGCACCCTGCTGGAGTACCTGCGCGAGAGGCGCTCCGCCGAGGGCTACGGCATCGAGATCGACGACAGCAACATCGTCCGCTGCATCACCAAGGGGCTGTCGGTGATCCAGAGCGACCTGGACGGCGGCCTCTCCGACTTCGACGCCGGCTCCTTCGACTACGTGGTCCTTTCCCAGACCCTGCAGGCGGTCCGCTACCCGGACCGCCTGCTGCTGGAGATGATGCGCGTCGGCCGCGAGGGCATCGTCACTTTCCCCAACATGGGGTACTGGAAGCACCGGCTGCACCTGACCATCCATGGCCGCATGCCGGTCTCCACGGCCACCGCCGCCCCCGGCGAGTGGTACAACACCCCCAACATCCACCTCTGCACCCTGCGCGATTTCGAATCCCTCTGCGCCGATCTGGACATCGAGATCCTGGAGATGACCGCGGTGAACTCCGACCACCGCAGCAATCCCCTGATCCGGAAATGGCCCAATGTGCTCGGGGAGATCGCCCTCTACCGCTTCCGTCAGCGCGATGCCGGCTGAACGCCGTCAGCTCAGGACCATGGCGTCAGACCGGGTCTTCGACTGGTTCCGGATCGGACGCACACGCATCAGAAGGAGAGCCGCCATGAAGTCTCTTACCCCCATGCCCCGCCGCTGGCTCATCAGCCTGACCATCCTGCTCCTGCCGCTGGTCGCGCAGGCCGACTTCCTTGAGCAGTTCGGTGACTACACTGTCCACTACAACGCGATCACAACCGACAAGCTGGATCCCGAGGTCGCCCGGGGCTACGGCATCCAGCGCAGCGCCAGTCGGGCCCTGGTCACGATATCCGTCATCGAGGGTGAGGATGCGGTCAGTGGTGAACCGGTCACGGCCCGAGTGAAGGGCGGCGCCACCAACCGCACCGGCCAGACCCGGCGTCTCGGCATGCGGGAAGTCCGCGACGACCGGGCCGTATACTATCTCGACACGGTGAACGTGAGCGACGAGGAGGTGCTGCGCTTCGAATTCACCGTGAGTCCGGACGGCAGCGGCCAGGAGTTCGAAGTGGATTTCCAGCGGCAGTTCTTCATCGACTGAGGGACCCCTCGTGACCACGCGCGGCGTACGGCGGCGGATGGTGCGTGGGGTTCGGTCCCCGGGGGGCGCCGTGAATACATCCATGTAGGCTCGACGGCCGCATCCCTGCGGCCGACGCCCCCCGGTCCCGACCCTCACGCACCATCCGCCGCCGTACGCCGCGCGTGGTCCCTCGCTAGTTCGATACGCCGGGTGAAAGGCCCAGCAGCGCCTGGATCAGGGTCGCCACACCAAACAGAATGACCATCACTCCCGCCGTGATCCGCCACACCGGCCGCCGCACCTGCGTCGCCAGCGTCGCAGCAAAGGCTCCCAGACCCAGTACCATCGGCAACGTCCCCAGACCGAAGCTCGCCATCAGCAGGGCGCCGTGGGTCATGCTGCCGGCGGCGATGGCCCAGACCAGCACGCTGTAGACCAGTCCGCACGGTAACCAGCCCCAGACCAGCCCCAGACCCAGGGCCTGCAACGGCGTACGCACCGGCATCATCCGCCGGCTCAGGGGCTCGATGCGCCGCCACAAGTGACCACCCGCTCGCTCCAGATGGCTGAGCCCCTGCCACCAACCGGCCAGATAGAGGCCCAGTGCAACCATGAACAGGCCCGCCAGCAACTGAAGAACACCCTGCGCCTCGCGCACGCCGGAGAGATTGGCCGCCAGCAGACCGACACCGCCCATCAGGGCGCCGGCGACGGTGTAGCTCAGGAGCCGACCCAGGTTGTAGGCCAGCAGATACGGCATGATGCGGACGAGGCGGCTGCGCACCTCCTCGGGCAATCCGAGGGTCAGCGCCCCGACAATACCGCCACACATCCCGACACAGTGGACCCCGCCCATCAGACCGACCAGAAAGGCCGCACCGTAGGTCGCATGCTCCGGCATCACTCTCCCCCGTATCGACTTCCCGCCATGGTAATCAACCCCTCCCCGCAAGGCCAGAAGCCCCTCCATGTGTTGTACAGGGGCTGGGCGCATTCACACCATCCTGTACAAGTATACCGTCAATCTTTCGCACTCAGTCGTGTAACGATCGTAAAATGACGAAAAACTTGTACAGGTTTTATTGACCTGAACCCCAAATAATCTATACATTATGTTGAAGGTCATCCATTGCATCCACGACCATAAGGAGGCCAACCATGGGCCTGCAACATGTCGGCGTCACCACTCCCCCCGAATCCCGTCCCATCGGCGAACCCACTCGGGAAGCCGAGGACGAGTCCAACGAATTCGATGCCCAGTCGCTCTATTTCCGGGAGATCGGCCGCTACCCGCTGCTGACCGCCGACGAGGAGAAGCAGCTGGCGCGCCGCGTCCAGGCCGGCGACCAGTGGGCGCGCCAGCGCATGGTGGAGTGCAACCTGCGCCTGGTGGTGAAGCTGGCCATGCGCTACAGCCAGCGCGGCATGGCGGTGATGGATCTGGTCGAGGAGGGCAACCTGGGCCTGATCCGCGCGGTGGAGAAATTCGATCCGGAGAAAGGGTTCCGCTTTTCCACCTACGGCACCTGGTGGATCCGCCAGGCCATCGAGCGCGGGATCATGAATCAGGGACGCAGCGTGCGTTTCCCCATCCATGTGGCCAAGGCGCTGAACCGCTATCAGTCCACCGCGCGCCGGCTGAGCCAGGAGTTCAACCAGACCGCCACGCCGGAGCAGGTGGCCACCGAACTCAACGAGGACCCGCAGGCGGTACGCGATCTCATGGAGCAGGCGGGGGACGCCATTTCGCTGGATGTCTCCTACGGCGAAGAGGGCGGTGCCGCGCTGGTGGAGACCCTCAGCGCCCCCGACGGTGACCCCGCGGCCGACCTTGAGGAGCCGCTGCCGATGGCGGCGCTCTCCGAACACATGGGGCAACTGAGTGAACGCGAACGCGAGGTGCTGACCCTGCGCTTCGGTCTCGGTGGCCACGAGCAGGCCACTCTGGAAGAGGTCGGGGAACGGATCGGGATCACCCGCGAGCGGGTCCGCCAGATCCAGATCAAAGCGCTGGGGCGGCTCCACTCATTGTTCGGCGCCCCCGGCGAGGCCCCGACCAAGGCGCGCCTCTCCGCCTGAGCGGCGACGGACCTCTCGGCTTCCGGCCGACTGGTCCCGGCGGGAGCCTCCCGCTAGAATGGCGGGATGCACGATTATCAACGCGAATTCCTCCAGTTCTCCCTCGACTGCGGCGTGCTGCGATTCGGCGACTTCACCCTGAAGTCGGGCCGTCGCAGCCCCTATTTCTTCAACAGCGGCCTGTTCAATACCGGGGGACGTCTGGCGGCACTGGGCCGGTTCTACGCCGCCGCC
>JBNJEU010000005.1:0-72447 GCA_051746205.1 Pseudomonadota bacterium | reverse complement strand
TTGGTCAGCAGGAAATCGAGTCTGTTGTGCCGCAGCTGCTCTTCGATCCCGGTGTGATCGGCGATGACCCCTTCGATGCGCACGTCATCCAGTTCATCGTCCAGGTAGTCGAGCAGAGGTTGCCAGCGCTCCTCGGCGACCTCGACGGGTTCGACGGCCAGGATGCCGAGAACGAGACGACGATCGGCTTGCGCCGGCGCGACCAGAAGGCAGAACGCGGCCACCAGCGACACTCGTGCGGCCCATCGACCTTTCCGGCTCATTCCGCCCCCTGCGCCAGGAAACGGTCAGTGATCAGGCCGGAGCCAACGGAGGTGTTCACCGCGATGCCGGCCTCGTCCATGACCGCAACGATTTCGCGCGCCGCGCTCAGGACGCGACCGTTGTCGGCCGCCAGCAGGCGCCTGTTGGCGTGGTAATCGGGCAGGATCAGACCTCTGAAGGTCTCCATGGCCTCCCCACCGGAGACATCCAGACGCTCGGCCATGCGATAACCGGCATCCACCGGATTCCGGCGCATGTAGTCCAGCGCCCGGAAATGGCCGGCGGTCAGGTGTCGAATGGCCCCGGGATGGCTGTCGCAGTATTCGGTCCGGACCGCCAGAACGTCGAAGATGGTCTCCGGGATCCTCCGGCTGTCGAAGATCACCCGGGCACCTTCGCGCAACAGTCGCCCGGCCAGCGGTTCGAAGGTGATCAGGACATCCACCTCCCCTTCGCGCCAGGCGGTTTCCTGCTCATCGATGGTCACCGGCACCACATCGACCTCCTGGCGCTCGAGCTCGGCGCGTTCCAGGAGGTGGTGGAGCATCAGGGCGCCCAGGGCGGAATCCTCGGCGCCGATGGAGCGGCCCCGCAGATCATCGATCCCCGCGACGTCGTCGCGGGCAATGACCATGTCGGCTCCGGCCGAGATGTTGAAAACCAGGACCACCCGCAGTTCCAGACCGTCGGAGCGCAGGTAGGTGCCCGCCGAGCGCAGCCGCAGAACTTCATCCAGAGTCAGTGCCGCGCCATGGACCTCTCCGTTCACCAACTTTTCCATGGAGACGCTCGCGGACGAGGTTGCCGCCAGCCGAACCCGCTCCGGGTCCAGCCAGCCCATGCGACGCGCCAGAAACATCAGCTCGTAACCGGGCCAGACATGGCTGGCGATCCGCAGGGGTTCGCGCTCACGACCACAGCCTCCCAGTGAAGGGAGAAGCGGCAGGCCTCCGATCAGGCCCAGAAAGTTTCGGCGCCGCATCGCGCTCTTCGCTCTTGCATTCGAGTAGTGGCGATTCCGGCGGCACGGCCACGGATGTTCCACTCCACGAACCGTTGCGGCCGCCGGGCACGCAGCAGGGCCAGAGTATCAGAAACGGAGCGCATTCTGGAACGACCCTCACCCTGTTCGCCGAACGAACCCATCGGACCTACAGAGCCTCGTTCAGGGCTGCGAACAGACAGTCGTCGTCCAGAACCAGGGGGTTTCCGAGCATGCTTCCGGATCGGCAATTGGCCAGTACCGCAGCGACATTCTCCCGGGTCAGACCGAAACGGGACAGGCCCTCCGGACTGTAGCGGGCCGTCATGGCCTCGAGTTCCTTGACCAGCTCCTCGGGATCACGCCGCCCGGTCATGAGTTCACCCACGGCGGCGTAACGTTCCACGACGGCAAGGCTCTCTTCCGAGCCCTCTGCCCGCAGTGCGGCGATGTTCCGCCGGGTGACAGGGGCGAGCAGACGGGCACAGACCACGCCGTGAGGGGCTTCGAAGAAGGCCCCGACCGGCCCTGCGAGACCGTGGACGGCGCCAAGCCCCGCATTCGCCAGGCAGATACCGGAGAGGCTGGCGGCCAGCATCAGCCGCCCCAGCCCATCCTCGCGCATCCGCGCATCTGCGGACTCGACAGCCTCGAAAGCCCCCTTGAACAGGGTCATGCCCTGCCAGGACAGCGCATCGGTAACGGGGTTCGCCTTGCGCGTGGTGTAGGACTCCAGCAATTGGGTGAAGGCATCCATGCCGGTGGCGTACAGGGTCTCGGCCGGACACCCTTCCAGGAATTCCGGGTCCAGAATGACCGCACGCGCCAGCAACCTTTCGTCTCGAAATGACTTCTTGAACGCCCCGATCCGGGTAATCACGGCGTTTTTGGTGGTTTCGCTACCGGTTCCGGCCGTCGTCGGCACGGCGATGAAGGGCACGGTATCGCCGGCGATCCGCCGACCACAGCCGACCCCCTCGAGATAATCGATCACGGAGTGGCGTTCCGGCAACAGTCCGCCAACCGACTTGGCCGCATCGAGAACACTACCCCCACCGACGCCGATGACCAGGTCGATATCGCCGGGGGCCTCTGCGACCAGCGCATCGATGGTTTCCGGGCTCGGCTCGCCGCGCACCAGGACACGATGCAGGGGGGCTTCTGCCGTCATCGCCTCGAACAGGGTCGCGTAGTGTTCGGCGACAAAGCCGGCGGTGATCACCATGACCCGCCGGGGGTTGTGCTCGCGCACCATCTCCGGCAGCTGGTGGCGCGCCCCGGGGCCAAACCGAATGGACGGCACGCTGGCCATCTGGAAAGCGGGGATCGACATGGAAGGAACTCCCGGATTCGCACGAATTCCGGGAACTATAGCATCACACCCCACCGGTTCGGCCAATGGGCGGGCGGTGCCCGGACCGCTCCGTCCGGAGTCGGTGGAAACCGCCCCTTCATGTCCCCGACCCGTGCGCCCAGGACCCGGGCGTGGGCAATCTCCCGCGCATCCATTGCAAGCACTCCCCGGTCGCGGCAACTCCGTACCGACCACCTCCGAGCGGTCACCGCATCCCGCGATTCATGTCCCTGACCCTCGAGCCTCCCTGCCCGCCCCGGCCCGTTCCTCGAGCCATGGCACCCCTGCTGGGTGATGGGTCCCGCCCGGGCGGACCATCCTGGTCCCGGGCTCGCCTTCCCGGCGAACCGCGCCCTCATGGCGATGGCTTCTTTCACTCCCTCGAACGCCGAGGGCTGCAACAATGGTTGATTACGTGAAAGACCGCCCACGTCCGGATCCTGTCCACTGTATGGCTGCTTCGGGATCCGGCACGGGGCGTCATGAACCACCGGGCCAAGCCTGGGGCTGCTGGAGGGCCTTGCGTGGAATGTTCGACAAGAAGGTCGCCGGCAGGTTCTTCCGTGGCATCCTGTTCTCTCCCTTGTTTTACGAGGGTGTGTTTCTTCCATGTCCCTGTCCTCGACGAGGACTGACTTCGATAATGACACAACTCGAACAAAAAACAACTAATCATGATGATTTATGTTGATCTACATCAAAAAACGAGTCCGATTTCGGCGAAATCCGGCCCTCTACCCTCGATTCAGCGAAAGGGTTTCCAGCAGTTCCAGTATCCGCCGGCGGACTTCCGGGTCTCCCATGGAACGCCAGTAGCTCAGTAGCTGCTCCGCTTCGTCGTCGGTCAGGGCATAGGGTATCTCCGCCATGGGTTCACGGACGACATTGGCCTGCCGCCCCTGCTCTTCCGGGGCCTCCCGGTAGCCCTTGAAGAACCAGCCGACCGGGACACCCAGCCCGCAGGCCAGGCGATAGAGCTGGGCGGCACCCAGCCGGTTGTGGCCCTGCTCGAAGCGGGACAGCTGCTGCTGGCTCACCTGGATCAGCTCCGCGGTGCGCTGCAGACTCCACTCCCGCGTGGTGCGCAACTCGCGGAGTCGGCTGCCGATGTGGCTGTTGAGGGGATCAACAGGCCCTCGACTCATCTGACTTACTCCCCGGAAGTGTCCGATACGGTTTTTCCACACGCAGAGTGACACGGACCGGGCCGCCGAACATCACGCATAAAGTGTAGTTTCACGCATTTATTCAATCACGGGTTAAAAATCGGTTTTTTTCCGATCGACCCATCCCTCCCGTATCCTCCGGTTTGGCACCACCCGGCTGCCATGCTAGTAATGGGTTCCCCTCGGCAACCCGTTCGACCATGGCCCACACCCCTGAAACCCCCGACTGGCAGTTCTGGATCGACCGCGGCGGCACCTTCACCGACATCGTCGCCCGCGCCCCCGACGGCCGCCTGCTCTGCCACAAGGTCCTCTCCGAGCACCCGGAGTGCCGACGCGACGCCGCCCTCCAGGGGATCCGCGACCTCCTCGACCTCGCCGAGGATGCCCCCCTGCCGGATCACGCCATCGCGGCGGTCAAGATGGGCACCACCGTGGCCACCAACGCCCTGCTGGAGCGCAGCGGCGAGCCGACCGTCTTCGTCACCACCGCCGGCCTCGGGGATCTGCCGGCCATCGGCGATCAGAGCCGCCCCGAGCTGTTCGCCCTGGCCATCCACCGGCCGGAACCACTCCACTCCCGGGTCATCGAGGTGGACGAGCGGCTGGACGCCGGGGGTTGCGTGGTTCGGGCGCTGGACGAAGCCGACGCCCGCGCCCAGCTGGAGGCGGCGCGCTCGGAGGGCTACCGCGCCTGCGCCATCGCCCTGCTCCACGGCCATCACAACCCGATCCACGAACAGCGGCTGGCCGCCCTGGCGGAGGCGGCGGGCTTCACCCAGGTCAGCGTCTCCCACAGCGTCAGCCCGTTGATCCGGCTGTTGAGCCGCGCCGAGACCACCGTGGTCGACGCCTACCTCTCGCCGGTCCTGCGCCGCTACGTCGACCGGGTGGCCGCCGAGCTGGGCGACACCCGGCTGCGCTTCATGAAGTCAGACGGCGGGCTGGTGGACGCCGCCCGCTTCCGCGGCCGCGACGCGATCCTCTCCGGCCCAGCCGGCGGCATTGTCGGCTGCATCGAGACGGCGCGCCGGGCCGGCTTCCAGCGGGTCATCGGTTTCGACATGGGCGGCACCTCCACCGACGTCGCCCATTACGCCGGCGAGCTGGAGCGCACGGTGGACACCACCATCAACGGCGTGCGGCTGCGGGTGCCGATGCTGACCATCCACACCGTGGCCGCCGGCGGCGGCTCCCTGCTTCAGTTCGACGGCGGCCGCTACCGGGTCGGGCCGGAATCGGCCGGCGCCCACCCGGGACCGGCCGGCTACCGGCGCGGCGGGCCGCTGACGGTGACCGACGCCAACATCATGCTCGGCACGCTGCAGCCCGACTTCTTCCCGGCAGTCTTCGGCCCCCACGGCGACCAGCCGCTGGATGCGGCGGCGGTGGCGCGCGGCTTCGACGAGCTGACCGCGACCATCCACGACGCCACCGGCGACGTCCGCACACCGGAGGAGGTGGCGGCCGGCTTCCTCGCCATCGCGGTGGAGAACATGGCCGGCGCCATCAAGACCATCACCACCCGGCGCGGCCACGACCCCGCCGACTACCTGCTCAACTGTTTCGGTGGCGCCGGTGGCCAGCACGCCTGTCTGGTGGCCGACGCCCTGGGCATGGAGCGGGTGCTGATCCATCCGCTGGCGGGGGTGCTCTCCGCCTACGGCATGGGGCTCGCGACCCTCGGCGACCTGCGCGAGGAGGCGGTGGAGGAGCCGCTGGACGAGGCACTGGTGGCACGGCTGGAGACGCGCCTGGCGGCGCTGGAGGCGGCCGGTCGCCGCGCCCTGACCGAGCAGGGGGCGGCCAGCGAGCGAGTCGAGGTCGACCATCGCGCACGGCTGCGCTATGCCGGGGCCGACACCGCCCTCACCGTCCCCTTCGGTCCGCGGGCGGCGCTGGAGGAGGCCTTCACGGCCGCCCACCGGCAGGCCTTCGGCTTCGCCGAGACGGGTCGCACCCTGCGGGTCGAGGCACTGGAGGTGGAGAGCCGGGCGATGGAGGCGGACGCCGGGATGGCGCCCGGCCCCGCCACCCGGACGGATGCGCCCTCCGGGACCGATGAATCGAGCGAACGCCCCACCCCGCCGACGGCGAACGGCGTGGCGCCCGCAGACCCGCCGGAGCCGCTGGCCCGTGTCGCCACCTTCATGGACGGGCGCTGGCACCGCGCCACGCCGGTCCACGAGCGCGCCGCCCTCGCCCCGGGGCTGCGCCTCTCCGGCCCCGCCATCATCCGCGACCCGGTGGCGACCGTGGTGGTGGAGCCGGACTGGAAAGCAACGGTGGACGCCGACGGCGCCCTGCTCCTCGCCCGGGGGGTGCCGCGCCCGCGCCGGGAGACCCTGGCCACCCGGGTCGACCCGGTGCAGCTGGAGATCTTCAACAACCGCTTCGCCGGGATCGCCGAGCAGATGGGCACCACCCTGGCGCGCACCGCCCACTCGGCCAACATCAAGGAGCGGCTCGACTTCTCCTGCGCCCTGTTCGACGGCGACGGCCACCTGGTGGCCAACGCCCCCCACGTGCCGGTCCACCTCGGCTCCATGGGCGAGTCGGTGCGCGCGGTACTGGCGAGTCGAGGCGCTACCATGGCGCCGGGGGATGTCCATCTGATCAACGACCCCTACCGGGGCGGCACCCACCTCCCCGACATCACCGTGGTCACCCCGGTGTTCGACGCCGAGGCCCACAACGGCGACGGGGCCGATTCAACGCCGCGCTTCCTGGTCGCCAGCCGCGCCCACCACGCCGATGTCGGTGGCACCAGCCCCGGCTCGATGCCGCCGGACAGCCGCCACATCGACGACGAGGGACTGCTGATCCGCGACGTCCGCGCGGTGGCCGGCGGTGTCTTCCAGGAAACGACACTGCGAGAGCTGTTCGGCGGTGGCCGCCACCCGGCGCGCAACGTTGAACAGAACCTCGCCGACCTGCGCGCCCAGATCGCCGCCAACCAGCGCGGCGTCCACGAACTCCACCGGCTGGTGGCGGACTGTGGCGCGGCGGTGGTCGAGGCCTACATGGGCCACGTCCAGGACAACGCCGAGGAGCAGGTGCGCCGCGTCCTCGAGCATCTCCCCTCGGGCCACTGGCGCGCCACGCTGGATAACGGCGCCGCCATCGCGGTGGCCGTGCGGGTCGACCCCGAGCGGCGCGCGGCGGTCATCGACTTCACCGGCACCGACGCGCAGCGACCGGACAACTTCAACGCCCCGCGCGCGGTGACCCGGGCGGCGGTGCTCTACGTCCTGCGCTGCCTGGTGGACGACGCCATCCCCCTCAACGATGGCTGCCTGCGGCCGGTGAAGCTGGTGCTCCCCGAGGGCAGCCTGCTGAACCCCCGGCCGCCGGCGGCGGTGGTCGCCGGCAACGTCGAAGTCAGCCAGGTGGTCACCGACGCCCTCTTCGCCGCCATCGGCGTGCTCGCCAACGGCCCCGGAACCATGAACAACGTCACCTTCGGCAATCGCGACCACCAGCACTACGAGACCCTGTGCGGCGGCGCCGGGGCCGGTGACGGCTTTCCGGGCGCCGACGCCGTCCACGTCCACATGACCAACAGCCGCCTCACCGATCCGGAGATCCTCGAGACGCGCTTCCCGGTGCGGCTGGACTCGTTCGCCATCCGGCGCGACTCCGGCGGCGGGGGGCGCTGGCGCGGTGGTGACGGCATCGAACGGCGGCTCACCTTCCTCGAACCGATGAGCGTGGCGCTGCTGGCCAATAGTCGGCGAGTGGCGCCGAGCGGGCTGAACGGCGGCGGCGATGGCGGGGTTGGCGAGCAGTGGGTGGAGCGGGCCGACGGTACGGTGGAGCCGCTGGCCGGGTGCGATCGGGCGGAGATGGGGGTCGGCGATGCCTTTGTCATCCGGACGCCGGGGGGTGGGGGCTTCGGGTCCGGTTGATTCGGTGGGTGCGCCGGATCGAGAAAATTGATCCCGTCCCCCCATGGTGCGATCATGGACGCAAACACGTTCGACAAGGCCACAGCACATGGAAGCCATCCGCACCGCCGTCATCGGCGTCGGCTACCTCGGCAAATTTCACGCCGACAAGTACGCCGCCGCGCCCGAAGCCGATCTGGTCGCTGTCTGCGACGCCAATCCGGAGACCGCCGCCGCCATTGCGGAGAAACACGGGGTCGAGGCCGTGAGCGATTATCGTGAACTGGTCGGCCGGGTCGACGCCGTCAGCATCGTGGTGCCGACCCAGCTCCACCACGAGGTCGCCGCGACCCTGATCGATGCCGGCATCCATGTGCTGCTGGAGAAACCGATCACCGCCACCGTCGAGGAGGGCCGCGACCTGGTCGCCCGCGCCGAGACCAACGGCGTCATCCTCCAGGTCGGCCACCTGGAGCGCTTCAATCCGGCGATGATGGCCCTGCGCGAGGAGGTCCACCAGCCGCTGTTCATCGAGAGCCACCGACTGGCACCGTTCAACCCGCGCGGCGCCGACGTGAACGTGGTCCTCGACCTGATGATCCACGACATCGACCTGATCCTCGACCTGGTCGGGGCCCCCATCCGCGAACTGCGCGCCGACGGCATCCCGGTGATCACCGAGGCCATCGACATCGCCAACGCCCGGCTCAAGTTCGAAAACGGCTGCGTCGCCAACGTCACCGCCAGTCGCGTCAGCCTGGAGGCTCAGCGGCGCATGCGGGTATTCGAGCACAACACCTACATGGCGGTGGATTTCCAGCAGCGCAAACTGGCGGCCCACCGGGTCGGCGATCGCGAAACACTGACCGAGGCCGGGATCCCGGAGATCGAAACCAACGAGAAGGTCTTCGAGGGCGGCGACGCCATCCGCGAGGAGGTCCACGACTTCCTCACCGCCATCGCCACGGGACGTCGGCCTACCGTGGATGGCGCGGATGGTCTGCGCGCCCTGGAGACGGCCCTGGAGATCACGAAGCTGATGACCTACTCCCAGGTGGAGTTCCAGCAGCTCGCCGACTGACGAACCGAACCGACCCACTCCGAACCCGAGGAACGAGACATGATCCCAATGGTTGACCTGCGCGGCCAGTACGAGAGTCTGCGCGAGGAGATCGAACCGGCCATCCTGGAGGCGCTGGGCGCGACCCAGTACATCCTTGGCCCGAACGTCCAGGCCTTCGAACAGGAGGCCGCGGAATGGCTCGGCGTGCGCCACGCCATCACCTGCGCCTCCGGTACCGACGCCCTGCACCTGGCCCTGGACGCCGCCGACATCGGCCCGGGTGACGAGGTCATCACCAGCCCGTTCACCTTCATCGCCACCGCCGAGGCGATCCGCTACGTCGGCGCGACGCCGGTCTTCGTCGACATCGAACCGGCCGGCTTCAACATCGACCCGGCCGCCGTCGAGGCCGCCATCACGCCGAATACCCGCGCCATCCTGCCGGTGCACCTGTTCGGCCAGCCGGCCGACATGGGGGCCCTGATGCCGATCGCGGAGAAGCACGGGCTGAAGGTGGTCGAGGACTGTGCCCAGTCCTTCGGCGCCGACATCGACGGCACCATGACCGGCCGCTTCGGCATCGCCGGCGCCTTCAGCTTCTTCCCGAGCAAGAACCTCGGCTGCTACGGCGACGGCGGGATGATCACCACCGACGACGACGCCGTCGCCGACCGGATCCGGATGCTGCGCAACCACGGCAGCAGCGAACGCTACTACCACGACGTGGTCGGCTACAACAGTCGGCTGGACGAGCTGCAGGCGGTGATCCTGCGGATCAAGCTCAAGCGCATGCGCGGCTACAACGAGGGGCGCCGCCGCGCCGCCCACCTCTACAGTGAGCTGCTCGCCGATGTCCCCGGTGTGACCCCGCCGCCGGAGACCGGCGGCACCCACGTCTACCACCAGTACACCCTGCGGGTGGAGAAGCGCGAGGCGATCCAGCAGGCACTGCAGGAGGCCGGCGCGGCCTCGGCGGTCTACTACCCGGTCCCGCTGCATCAGCAGAAGGCGTTCGCCGAGGAGTGCCGGGGCGTCCGTCTGCCGGTGACCGAACAGGCCGCCGCGGAAGTCCTGTCGCTGCCGATGTTCCCCGAGCTTTCCAAGGAGCAGATCCACTCCATCGTGGACGCCATCCGCGCCGCCGCATGAAACACGCCCCACGCATCATGGTGATTGCCGGCGAGGCCTCCGGCGATGCCCATGCCGCCCGCGTCGTCGAGACCATCCGCCGGGACCTGCCCGCCGCCACCTTCTTCGGTGTCGGCGGCCCGGCCATGGAGGCCGCCGGTGTGGAACTGGCCTTCTCCGCCTCGGAACTGTCGCTGGTCGGGATCGTCGAGGTCCTCAGCCACTACCGCCACATCAAGCGGCGGCTCGCGGAGATGCGCCAGCGGCTGGTGGATGAGCAGCCCGACCTGCTCATCGTCACCGACCTGCCGGAATTCAATCTGCGCCTGGCCGCGACCGCGCAGGAACAGGGTGTGCCGGTGCTCTACTACATCAGCCCCCAGATCTGGGCCTGGCGCAAGGGCCGCCTGAAGACCATCGCCCGGCGGGTCGACGCCATGGCCGTCGTATTCCCCTTCGAAGTGCCCATCTACGAGGAAGTCGGTGTTCCGGTCCGCTTCGTCGGCCATCCACTGGCCACCGACACCCCGGTGGACATGAGTCGGGGCCACGCCCGCCGTGTTCTCGGGCTGCCGCAGGAACCACGCATCGTCGGCCTCTTCCCCGGCTCGCGGGTCAGCGAACTGCAGCGGCTGATGCCGGAGCTTGCGGACGCCGCCAGCCGGCTACTGGCGGACGATCCCACCATCCGCTTCCTGCTGCCCCTGGCCGACGGTCTCGACCCGGCCCTGGTGGAGGAGCCGCTGGCGACGGCAGGCATCGAGGCCACCATCGTCCGGGGGCAGTTCCACGCCGCGACCGCTGCCTGTGACGCCATCGCCAGCGCCTCGGGCACGGCCACCCTCCAGATCGGTCTCATGGGCACGCCGCTGACGGTGATCTATCGGGTCTCCACACTGACCTGGTGGATCGCCCGCATGCTGGTCAATCTCGACCACGTCTCGCTGGTGAACATCGTGGCGGAAAAGCCCGTGGTCCGGGAATTCCTGCAGAAGGAGGCCACCGGCGCCAACATCGCCGACGAACTGTGGCGGCTGCTCTTCGACACCGCCTACGCCGAGCGGGTCCGGGGGGAACTGGCCGAGCTGCGCGCCCGTCTCGGGGAAGGGGATGCCCCGGAGGCGGTGGCCGAATGGGCCGTGGAGATCATCGCCGACAACGGTCGGATCAGCGCAGGATCCCCCGACGACTCTCGCTGACGAAACGGCAGAACTCCGCCACATCGGGGTCCATGTCGATGAGATCGGCGAGGAGTTCCAGGGCGTCCTCGATGGTCAGCCCCTCCCGATAGATCCGCCGATACGCCTGACGCAGACGCCCGAGGCTCTCCTCGCCGAAACCGGCACGCTTCAGCCCCTCGGTATTGAGGCCGCGCGGCTCCGCCGGATTGCCGGAGATGCGCACGAAGGGCGGGACATCCTTGTTTACCACCGCCCCCATGGCCGAGAAGGTGTACCGGCCCAGGTGGCTGAACTGGTGGATCAGACTGAAACCGCCGAGAATGGCATGATCGTCCACGTTCACATGGCCGGCGAGAGAGGCACCGTTGGCGAAGGTGGTGTGGTCGCCGACAATGCAGTCGTGGGCGATGTGGACGTAAGCCATGATCCAGTTCTCGTGGCCGATCCGGGTCACGCCGCCACCCTGCCGAGTCCCGCGATTGATGGTGGTGTATTCGCGGATGACGTTGCCGTCGCCGATCTCGAGGGTGGTGTGTTCCCCACGATACTTCTTGTCCTGCGGGTCGTCCCCCACCGACGCGAACTGGTAGATCCGGTTGTTGGCTCCGATGGTGGACGGCCCCTGGATCACGCAGTGGGGACCGATCCAGGTGCCGGGGCCGATGGTCACATCGGCCCCGACGATGGCAAACGGCGAAACGGTGACCCCCTCGGCCAGAGTCGCGGAGGAGTCCACGACGGCCCGGGGGTCGACCTTCACTCCGCCGCGTCCCGTTCCGCGCACATGAGGTCGGCGCTGGCGGCCACACTCCCGTCCTCCACCGAGGCCTCGCCGCTGAACTTCCAGACCCCGCGGCTGGAGCGCACGACCCGCACCTCGAGCCGCAGCTGGTCGCCGGGGACCACCTGCTTCTTGAAGCGGGCGTTGTCAACGCCCACCAGATAATAGAGGGAGCCCTGTTCCGGCCGCCGGCCGGTGGTGTGGAAGGCGAGAATGCCGGTGGCCTGAGCGAGCGCCTCGACGATGAGAACGCCCGGCATCACCGGTTTCTGCGGGAAATGACCGGTGAAGTAGGGCTCGTTGTAGCTGACGTTCTTGTAGCCCAGCAGCCGCTCGCCCGGTTCGAGCTCCAGCACCCGGTCCACCATCAGGAAGGGATAGCGATGCGGCAGGTGTTCCATGATGCCGTTAATATCGAGTTGTACCAAGGTCTTTCCTCTGTCAGTGTTATTTTTCGGAGTCTTTTTCCAGCGCCTTCAGTCGCCGGGCCATGTCGTCCAGTTGCCGGAAGCGCACCGCGTTGCGATTGAAACGGTCGTTCTCCAGCGCCGGAAGACCGGCGGAGTAGATCCCCGGGCTGGTGAGGGAACGGCTCACCAGCGACATCCCGGTCACGGTCACGGCGTCGCCCAGGGTGACGTGATTGGCCACCCCCACGCCCCCTCCCAGCGCGCAATCCCGTCCGATCCGGACACTGCCGGCGATGCCGGTGCAACCAGCCATCACCGTGTGCGCCCCGATGTGGACGTTGTGGGCGATATGGACCTGATTATCCAGCTTGACGCCCTGTTCAACAACCGTGTCGTCCAGGGCGCCGCGATCGATGGTGGTATTGGCGCCGATCTCGACGTCGTCGCCGATGACCACCCGCCCCAGCTGCGGAACCTTTTCCCAGTGGTCGCCGGTACGCGCCAGTCCGAAGCCGTCACTGCCGATCACCGCCCCCGGATGGATCACGACCCGCGCCCCGAGTTCCACCTCGTGGAGCACGGTAACCCGTGCCACCAGATGGCACCCCGCGCCGAGCCGTGCCCGATGGCCCACCAGACAACCCGGACCGAGCCGGCAACCGGAACCGATGACGGCCCCCGCCTCGACCACGCAGTGGGGGCCGATGGCGGCATCGGGGGCAATGGTCGCAGCGGGATCGATGGTCGCGGTGGCGTGAATCCCGGGCTCCGGAGCCGGGGCGGTATCGAACAGACGGGCGATCCGGGCAAAGGCCGCGCGCGGATTCTCCACCACCAGCGCCGTGGTCGGCGCCTCGGCAAGCAGCTCGGGAGCGACCACGACCGCCCCGGCCCCGGTGGCGCGCAACGCCCGCACCGCCCAGTCACCGGCGGCGAAGGCCAGATCCCCGGCCCCGGCACCCGTCAGACTCGCCAGTCCGGCGATGGCCGGACGGGATTCCCCCTCGATGCGCGCATCGACGATCCCGGCGAGCTCCTCCAGCGATCGGGCGGCCATGGCGGAGACTACTCCTCGTGCTCCTGCTCCAGCCGCTCGAGGACCTCCGGCGTGATGTCCACGGTATCCGCGGCGTAGATCACGTTCTCGCCCAGGATCACGTCGAAGCCCTCGCTCTCGGCCATGTCCTCGATGATGGCGAAGATCTGGCGCTGAACCCGGCCAAGCTCCTCGTTGCGACGGACGTTGACATCCTCCTGGAAGGCCTCCTGGGAGCGCCGCAGCTGCCGACGCAGGTTCTGCGCTTCCTGCTCCAGTTCCTGGCGCTGGCCGGCGCTCATCAGGTCCCCCTCGTTCTCCAGTCGCTCCTGCTTCTCCTGGAGTTCCTGCTGCTTGGCCACCAGCTCCTGTTCCCGCTGACCGAACTCCTGCTGCAGTCGAAAATTCGCCGTCTGGGCCTGGGGCGCCTGCTGGAAGAGCGCCGACACATCCACCACGCCGATGCGGAGGTCGTCCTCGGCCTGGGCCAGCGATGCCAGAAACAGCAGGGCCATCCCCAATAATCCGGCCAGACGCGCCCTCCCCGAACGGCCCTTTTGTCTGTTCATTTTCATGCTTCCCTCCTCGTTCGAACCGCTTCTTCCTAGAATGGCATCCCGATATTGAACTGCACGGTTTCCAGCTCGTCGTCATCCTCCGCGATGAGCGGCTGCGCGTAGCTCAGTTGCAGCAGGCCCACCGGGGTCAACCAGTTGAGGCCGGCCCCGTAGGAGGCCCGGATCTCGTCGCCATCGAAGTCATCGATGTCGGCGAAGACGTTGCCACCGTCGATGAAGAACCCGACCCGCATGCTCTCGCCGTCCCCCGGCGGGAACATCAGCTCCAGCGAGGCATTGGTGACGAACGAGCCGCCGAGAGCGCGATCGTTCTCCTGGTCGCGCGGACCCAGTGAGTTGGCGCGGAAACCCCGGACACTGTTGGTGCCTCCGCTGTAGTAGCGTTCGAAGATGGGCAGTTCATCGGTATCACCGTAGCCGTCGCCGTAGCCGATGCGGCTGCTGAGCGAGAAGGTGGCGCGCTCCCCCAGCGGGATGTAGTACTGGGGGTCGAGGCTCACCCGATAGTACTCCAGGTCGCTGCCGGGTCCGGTGGTACTGAGGGAGGTTTTCAGCCGTCCCCCGGAACGGGGGAACAGGCCGCGGTCCCGGCTGTCATAGGTCCAGCCGGTGGAGAGCTCCCAGTTACCGTAGCGGTCGCCGTAGGTATCGATGTAGTCGTCGACTTCATTCGGCGAACCACCGGTGGTCTTCAGGTGGGTGTGCTCGTAATCCACACCGAAGCGCAGTGTCTCGCGCTCGCCCATGGGGAAGCCGTAGTTGACGCCGGCCCCGTAGCTGTCGGTCACGAACCGGGTCACGAAGGCGCGCCCGCCATCGGTGTCGGTGGAGCGGTAGTTCGCCCGCAGGCTGCGGCTGATCCCCGACCGGGTGTGATAGGGATCGGTATAGGAGAGCTCGTAGACCTCGCTCTGCTCGCTGTTGTTGATGGTGAGGCTGTTGCGGGTCCCGGTGCCGAGGAAATTGCGCTGGGTCACGCTGGCATTGACCAGCATGCCCTGGGACTCGGAATAACCGATGCCGGCCGAGAGCGAGCCCGACGGCATTTCCACCACTCGCACTTCCAGATCGACCTGGTCGTCGGTCCCCGGAACCGGACGGGTATCCACATTCACCTGTTCGAAGAAGCCGAGCCGGTTCAGCCGCTGACGCGAGAGGTTGACTCGCTCCGGCAGCAGCAGCGCCCCTTCGAGCTGGCGCATCTCGCGCCGGATCACTTCGTCGCGGGTCTTGTTGTTGCCGCTGATCTCGATGCGACGGACGTAGACCCGATTGCCCGGTTCAATGTCGAAGCGCAGCGCTACCTCCCGCGCCTCGCGGTCGAACGAGGGCACCGGATTGACGTCGGCAAAGGCATAACCCTCCCGAGCCAGGCGCTCGCTGATCCGCTCGGCGGCCCGGGTCACCCGGCTGCGGGAAAAGATCTCGCCCGGCTCGATCTCCACCATCCCTTCCAGTTCCTCGCGCTCCACGGGGAACCGGCGGGCATCGAGGGTCACCTCGGAGACCGTGAACTGATTCCCCTCGCTGACATTGACGGTGACGTAGACATCGTCCTTTTCCGGCGTGATGGAGACCTGACTGGAGGTGATCTGGAAGTCCACATAGCCGCGATCGAGGTAGTGGGAACGCAGCGTCTCCAGATCCCCGGTCAGGCGCTGCTGGGAATAACTGTCGCGACTGCTGAACAGCGCCAGCGGCCGTCGAGGACCGAGTTCGAAATTGTCGAGCAGCTCGTCGGTCTCGAAGGCGCGATTGCCCACCAGGTTCAACTGGCGGATACGTGCCACGTCGCCTTCGTGGATGTCCACCCGCACCGCGACCCGGTTGCGCGGCAACGGCTCCACCGTGGTCTCGATGGTGACCCCGTACTTGCCGTTGGAATAGTACTGGCGCCGCAGTTCCTGCTCCACCCGCTCGAGCACGGAACGATTGAAGATCCGCCCTTCGGCCAGGCCGATGGACTCCAGACTGTCCGACAGCTCATCGGTACCGATGTCCTGATTGCCCTCGATGGTCAGTTCCCCGATGGAGGGTCGCTCGCGCACGTCCACCACCAGAGTGTCGCCGTCACGGCTCAGGATCACGTCGTGGAAGAACCCGGTGGCGAAGAGGTTGCGAACCACCGCCGCCGCGTCATCCGCCTCCAGAGTCTCCCCGGCCTCGAACTCCATGCGATTGAGCACGCTGCCCAGCGAGATGCGCTGCAGGCCCTCGACCCGGATGTCATCCACGGTGAACGGCTCGACGGCCACCGCAATCGGGGTCAGAAGGCCGTACAGAACGGCCGCCAGAAGCCATTTTCTCATTGAAATCCCGCTGAAGTGTTTGCCGGACCGGCGCCTCATTGAAACAGGCGCGCCAGATCGTTGTAGAAGGCCAGGGTCATCAGCCCGATGATGGCGGCGATGCCGATCTGCTGGCCGATGGCCTCGGTCCGCTCCGAGACCGGGCTGCCCTTGACGAACTCGACACAGTAATACATCAGATGCCCCCCATCCAAGAGCGGCACGGGAAGCAGGTTGATGATCCCGAGACTGATGCTCACCACCGCAAGGAAGGCCAGAAACTGGACAAGGCCACCGCCGGCGGTATGACCGGCATACTGCGCGATGGTGATCGGGCCGCTGAGATTCTCCAGTGACGCCTGACCGGTCACCATGCGACCGAGCATCTTCAGGGTCATGGTCGCGGTCTCCCAGGTCCGCGCCCCCCCATCGATGAACGCAGACACCGGGCCCTGACGGAGAACCGCGCGGTACTCGTCCGGCAGCCGCCCCGGGGGTTCCACGGCCGCGCCCATGCGTCCATGCGTGGTGCCGTCGGCCCCTTCGATCCGCTCCGGCCGAAGGGCGATCTCCCGCCGCTCGCCATCACGCTCGAACGCCACGCGCATGGATTCGCCCGGCCGCGACCGCACGACTTCCACCAGGGCCCGCCAGTCGGCAATCGCGCGGCCATCGATGGCCAGGATGCGGTCCCCGGCCCGCAAACCGGCCTCGGCCGCGGGCGAACCGGCGACGATCTCGCCGAGCACGGGCGGGATGGCCGGTCGTTCAGGCCTCAGACCCACCCAGCCCCCCAGGTCCCCGCCACCTTCGGCGGTATCGACCATGCGGGGCACACTCAGCTCGGTGGTCACCGGCGTCCCGCCGCGGTCCACCGTGACCGGCACGGTCCGCCCGTCCAGAGCTGCCGGCAACAATGCCTGCACCGCGCTGTTCCAGGTCGGGGTCTCGCGGCCATCAATGCTGACCAGACGGTCCCCGGCCCGCAGTTCGGCCTCGGCGGCCGGGGAGTCGGCGGCGACATGTTCAATGGTCGATTGGAGCCCACCGACCCCGATCATCAGCATCACTGCATAGGCGGCAATGGCGAACAGGAAATTGGCCACCGGCCCCGCGGCGACAATGGCGAAGCGCCGATTCAGCGGCTGGCGATTGAAGGCGCGATGGCTCTCCTCCTCGGCGACCTCGCCCTCGCGCTCGTCGAGCATCTTCACGTAGCCCCCGATGGGCAGCGCGGCGAGCACGTATTCGGTGCCGTCACGCCCCTGACGCCGCAGGACGGGCCGGCCCATGCCGATGGAGAAGCGCAGCACCCGCACCCCGGACCAGCGCGCCACCTGGAAATGGCCGTACTCGTGCACCGCCACCAGGATGGCGATGGCCACGGCGAAGGCGGCGAGGGTAAACAGGAAACCGGTCATGTTCTATGGACCACCGTGGGCTTCGACAAGTTGCATGGCCCGCTCGCGTGCCGCGCCATCGGCATCGAGCACGGTGGACAGATCGTCGGCCGACGCCACTTCCACGGCATCCAGGGCCGCGGCGATCACCCGCGGGATCCCCGGGAAGTCCAGTGCCCCGTCCAGGAAGGCGGCCACCGCCACCTCATTGGCGGCATTGAGGATTGCCGGCGCCGTACCGCCCGTTCGGATGGCACGATAGGCCAGTGGCAGACAGGGGAAGACATCCGGACGCGGGGCCTCGAAGTTCAACCGGTCCGTGGCCAGGAGGTCCAGTGGCTCGACCCCGGCGTCAATGCGTTCGGGCCACGCCATGGCATGGGCGATGGGGGTCCGCATGTCCGGATTGCCGAGCTGGGCCAGGGTGGATCCATCGCGGTACTGAACCATGGAGTGGATAATGCTCTCGGGGTGAACCACCACCTGGATCCGGTCCGGTGCGGCATCGAAGAGCCAGCACGCCTCGATGACCTCCAGCCCCTTGTTCATCAGGGTCGCCGAGTCGACCGAGATCTTGCGGCCCATGTCCCAGTTGGGGTGGGCGCACGCCTGCTCGGGGGTCACCGCCGCCAGGTCGGCGGCGGAGCGCTGGCGGAACGGGCCGCCGGAAGCGGTGAGCAGGATGCGCTCGGCCCCGGCGGCGGCCAGGTCGGTCCGCTGCCACGGCAGGCACTGGAAGATGGCGTTATGCTCGCTGTCGATGGGCAGCAGCTCGGCCCCGCCGCGCGCCACGGCTTCCATGAACAGGGCGCCGGCCATCACCAGCGACTCCTTGTTCGCCAGCAGCACCCGCTTCCCGGCTTCAGCCGCCGCCAGCGCCGGTGGCAGCCCGGCCGCGCCGACCACGGCGGCCATGACCTGCGCCACTTCCGGCAGGACGGCGATGCGCGCCATGCCGTCGGCGCCGGCCAGCACCGTGGTCTCTTCCCCGGCCTCCGCCAGCAAGCGCCGCAGCCGCTCCGCCGCCGCCTCGTCCTGGAGTACCGCATAGTCGGGGTGGAAACGACGACACTGGTCGAACAGCGGTTCCTCGCGTGAACCGGCGGCCAGCGCCACCACCCGGTAGCGTTCGGGGTGGCGCGCCACCACATCGAGCGTACTGGTCCCGATGCTGCCGGTGGAGCCGAGGACGGTGAGACCCGTGGGCCGGTTCATGTCAGCACCTCCAGACCGAGGGCGAAGATCGGCGCGGCGGCGGTCACGCTGTCGATGCGGTCCATCACCCCGCCATGGCCGGGGAAGAGTGTCCCGCTGTCCTTGCGGTCGGCCACGCGCTTGAGCAGGGATTCGGCCAGATCCCCGAGGATCGATGCCGCCACCGTTACCACGGCCAGCAGCCAGAACAGCGGCGGCGGTGCAAGCTCCAGCGCCCACGCCAGGATCGCGGCCACCGGGATACCCAGGGCCATGCCACCGAGGACCCCCTCCCAGGTCTTGCCGGGGCTCACCGCCGGTGCCAGACGGTGGCGCCCGAAGGCGCGCCCGGCGAAGTAGGCGCCGGTATCCGCGCCCCAGATCAGGATCATCAAAACCAGCAGCCAGCGAGGTCCCTCGCTGCCGTGGAGGGTGCCCAGCGCGACCCAGGCGGGGAAGAGCACCAGGAACCCGGCACCCAGCGCCGGAAGACCGCTCCAGACCCGCCGTCCCGCCGGGTAGGCTACCACCAGCAGCAGCACCAGTGCCCACCAGGCCGCCGCGACGGTGAGAAGGGTCATGGCGCCAGGCCGTGCCGGCTCCAGCACCCAGAAAACGCCGAAGACCAGCAGAAGGGCCGGATAGAGACCACCGCCAAGGCGCCCGACGCCGGCCAGATCCGCCCATTCCCGGGCCCCGAGCAGCAACAGCGCCGCGACCACCAGGGCAAAGACCGTGGACGGCAGCAGCAGGATGGCCGCAATGGCCGCCGGGGCCAGGATCAGCGCGGTGAGGATGCGTTTTCCAAGCACTCGCTCGTCCCGGTCTGCTCCACCTGTTCCCCGGTCTGGCCGAAACGGCGCTGCCGGCCCCGGAATGAATCCAGCGCCTGTTCCAGTGCCGCCTCGTCGAAATCGGGCCACAGGGTATCGGTGAAATAGAGTTCGGTATAGGCCAGCTGCCACAGCAGGAAGTTGCTGACCCGTTGTTCGCCGCCGGTGCGGATGAACAGATCCGGTTCGGGCTGGTCCGAAAGCGCCAGCCGGCTTCCGATTTCATCGGCGTCGACGCTCTCGGGATCCAGCCGGCCCGCCGCGACCTCGCGCGCCATGGCACGCGAGGCCTGGGCCAGATCCCAGCGCCCGCCATAGTTGGCGGCGACATTCAGGGCGAGCCCCTCGTTGCCGGCGGTGAGTTCCTCGGCCTCGGCGATGCGCTGCTGGAGCGCCGGCGACAGGGCCTCGCGATCCCCGATGACGCGCAGTCGCACATTGTTGCGGTGGAGTTCCCGCACCTCGCGCTTGAGCGCCTGCATGAAGAGCTCCATCAGCGCCCCGACCTCGGCGCGGGGCCGGCGCCAGTTCTCGGTGGAAAAAGCGAACAGGGTCAGGGCCTCGACCCCGTAACGACCACACGACTCCACCAGGGAACGCACCCGGCCGACGCCCGCGCGATGACCGGCAACGCGCGGCATGTGGCGCTGGCGCGCCCAGCGACCGCTGCCGTCCATGATAACCGCGATGTGTCGAGGCACCGAACAGCGAGCCTCGCTCCCCTCCCCCTCGGACATGTTGTCACTCACTCGTTGCAGGCCCGGCGGCCTAGATGGACATCAGGTCCTGTTCCTTCTCCTCGGCCACGCTCTCGACCTCGGCGATGTACTTGTCGGTCAGCTTCTGCACCGCCTCCTCGGCCCCGCGTTCATCGTCCTCGGTGATCTCCTTCTCCTTGAGCAGGGCCTTGAAATCGGAGTTGGCGTCGCGCCGGATGTTGCGGATGGCGACCCGCGCCTTCTCCGCCTCGCTGCCCACCAGCTTCACCATCTCGCGACGCCGGTCCTCGGTGAGAGGCGGCAGCGGCACTCGGATGACCTCGCCGGCGGTGGCCGGATTCAGCCCCAGATCGGAGTTCATGATGGCCTTCTCCACCTTCTGCACCATGGTCTTTTCCCACGGCTTCACGGTCAGGGTTCGGGCATCCTCCACCCCGATGTTGGCGACCTGCGAGAGCGGCATCTCGCTGCCGTAGTACTCGACGGTCACGTGATCCAGCAGGCTGGTATTGGCCCGCCCGGTCCGCAGTTTGGCCAGCTCGCCGCGAAAGGCCTCCACGGACTTCTGCATGCGCTGTTCGGCATCCTTCCGGATATCATCGATCATGCCGAGTCACCTCGTTCCACCAGGGTCCCCTCGTCCTCGCCGCGCACGATGCGCATCAGGGCCCCGGGCTTGTTGATGTTGAAGACCCGTAACGGCATGTCGTGGTCACGACACAGCACGATGGCCGTGGCATCCATGACATTGAGACGCCGGGTCAGAACGTCGTCGTAGGTCAGGCGCTCGTAGCGCCGGGCCTCGGGATTCTCCACCGGATCGGCATCGTAAACCCCGTCGACCTTGGTCGCCTTGAGGACCAGGTCGGCGTCGATCTCGACCCCGCGCAGACTGGCCGCGCTGTCGGTGGTAAAGAAGGGATTGCCGGTACCGGCAGCGAAGATCACCACCCGGCCTTTTTCAAGATGGCGGATCGCCCGCCGACGGATGTAGTCCTCGCAGACCTCGTGCATCTGCAGGGCGGACATCACCCGGACCTTCTGGCCCTGACGTTCCAGAACATCCTGCATGGAGAGGGCGTTCATGACCGTGGCCATCATGCCCATCTTGTCGGCGGTGGCCCGGTGCATCCCCGAGGCGGCCAGAGAGACACCGCGAAAGATGTTGCCACCACCGATGACCAGACCGATCTGGACGCCGCTCGCGGCGACCTCGGCGATCTCGGCGGCGATCCGTTCAATGACGTCGGGGTCGACCCCGAAGGGTCGTTCCCCCATCAGGGCCTCCCCGCTGAGTTTCAGCAGGATGCGGGGACCGGCTGGTGTACCACCGTGGTCATCTCCCATCCCGCCGCCCTCAGCTGCCCTGAACCTGGGCCATGACCTCTTCGGCGAAGCTCACCTCTTCCTTCTCGATGCCCTCGCCGACTTCCAGCCGGACGAAGCGCACGGCCTTCGCGCCCTTGGCCTCCAGCAGCTGCTCCACGGTCTGATCCGGGTCCTTGACGAAGGGCTGACCCAGCAGGGTGACCTCCTTCAGGAACTTCTTCATCCGGCCGTCGATCATCTTCTCGATGATGTCGGCCGGCTTGCCGCTCTCTTCGGCCTGCGCCTTGAAGACAGCCTTTTCCTTCTCCATCAGATCGGCGGGTACCTCGGACTCGTTGATGCAGGCCGGGTTGCTGGCCGCCACGTGCATGGCGATGTCGCGAGCCAGATCGGCGTCGCCGCCCTCCAGCTCCACCAGAACGCCGATGCGCTCGCCGTGGAGGTAATGGTTGAGGCTCCCGGTCCCGGTCTCGAAGATCTCGAAGCGGCGCACGTTCATGTTCTCCCCGATCTTGGCGATGAGGTGCTTGACCGCGTCGCCCACGGTCTCGCCCTCGCCCTTCGACGGCAGGGCCAGCAGGGCATCGACGTCGGCAGGGCGCTCGTCGACGATGCGCTGGGCGATCCCCTGGACGAAGTCGGCGAACTCGTCACCACGACCGACGAAGTCGGTCTCGCAGTTGACCTCGACAATGGCGCCGGCCTTGCCGTCACCGCTGTACGCCACGGCGATGCGACCCTCGGCGGCGGTGCGATCGGCCTTCTTGTCGGCCTTCGCCAGCCCGCTCTTGCGCATGTGCTCGATGGCCGCCTCCATGTCGCCCTCGGTCTCGGTCAGTGCCTTCTTGCACTCCATCATGCCGGCGCCGGTGCGCTCACGCAGTTCCTTAACCTGTGCTGCGGAAATTGCCATCGGTTCAAGTCCTCGCTTCGGATGCTTCGACGACCGCCTCGGTCTCCGGCGCGGTGGCGGCGGCTTCGGCGGCCTCATCGGTGGTCTCGGTCTCGTCCATTTCGACGAAATCATCGGCGACGGCGTGGCCGCTGGAACGGCGACCGTCTTCAATGGCGTCGGCAATGCCCTTGACGTAGATGCGCACGGCACGCAGGGCATCATCGTTGCCCGGGATCACGTAATCGACGCCCTTGGGGCTGTTGTTGGTATCGACGATGCCGATGACCGGGATGCCGAGCTTGTTGGCCTCGGCAATGGCGTTCTTCTCGTAGCCGACGTCGACCACGAACATCGCGTCGGGCAGACCGCCCATGTCCTTGATGCCGCCGAGACCGCGCTCGAGCTTGTCCAGTTCGCGGGAAAGCATCATCGCTTCCTTCTTGCGAAGGCGGTCGAAGGTCCCGTCGTCGCGCATGGTCTCGAGTTCCTTCAGGCGGCGGATGGACTGGCGCACGGTCTTGAAGTTGGTGAGCATGCCGCCGAGCCAGCGATGGTTCACATACGGCATGCCGCAGCGCAGCGCCTCGTCGCGGACCACGTCCTGGGCGGCGCGCTTGGTGCCGACGAAGAGGATCTTGCCCTTGCGCGCGGCCAGGCTACCGACGAAGTTCTGGGCCTCCTGGAAGAGCGGCAGGGTCTTTTCCAGGTTAATGATGTGGATCTTGTTGCGGGCGCCGAAGATGTACGGAGCCATCTGCGGGTTCCAGTAGCGCGTCTGATGGCCGAAATGGACACCGGCCTCCAGCAGGTTGCGCATGGAGATATCGGACATGGTTGATTTCCTTTTTCAGGGTTGAGCCTCCACGCACCCCGACCACCAACCCCTTGCGGAGCACCCTGGCGGGCGTTTCTATCGGTGCGTGTGTGTATTTCCCCCACGGGCCGCACGGGCGTCATGGTGGGAGTGATTTGCCTAAACGGCGCGCGATTTATACCATGGAACGTCCTTGCACGACAAACCACAGACCGCTTTCACGCGGTTCCAGGAACCCTCCCACAATGACCGTATCCATCAAGACCGCCGACGAGATCGAGAAGATGCGCGTGGCCGGCCGACTGGCCGCCGACGTTCTGGCCATGCTGGAACCCCGTGTGCAGCCCGGGGTGACCACCGACGAGCTGGACCGCCTGGCCCACGACTACATCGTCAACGAGCAGGACGCCATCCCCGCGCCGCTCAACTACCACGGCTTCCCGAAGTCGGTCTGCACCTCGGTGAACCACGTGGTCTGCCACGGGATCCCGGGCGACAAGAAGCTCAAGGACGGCGACATCGTCAACATCGACGTCACCGTGATCAAGGACGGCTACCACGGCGACACCAGCAAGATGTACCAGGTGGGCAAGCCGACCGTGCGCGGCGAGCGGATCTGCCGCATCGCCCACGAGTGCCTGGTGGTCGGCATCGACATGGTCGCCCCCGGTGTGCGTCTGGGCGACATCGGCCACGCCATCCAGCGCCACGCCGAGAAGAACGACTGCACCGTGGTGCGCGAATACTGCGGCCACGGGATCGGGCGCAAGTTCCACGAGGAGCCGCAGGTGCTCCACTACGGCGAGGCGGGCACCGGTCTCGCCCTGGAGCCGGGCATGACCTTCACCATCGAGCCGATGGTGAACCTCGGCAAGCGCGATGTGAAGGTCCTCAAGGACGACTGGACCGTGGTCACCAAGGACCGCAGCCTCTCCGCCCAGTGGGAACACACCCTGCTGGTCACCGAGGACGGCCACGAGATCCTGACCCGGCGCGACGGAGACCCCGTTTGACCCAGCCGGATCCCTCTCCGGTTCCCTGGCTGCTGAACGAGGCGGCTCTGGACCGGCGACTGGCCGCCGGCGAGCCTCCCCATGCGCTGTTCCGGGAGGTCCTGGATCGCACTCGCACCACCCTCGCCGAGGCCTTCCACGAAGGACGGCCGATCACCGAACTCGTGCATGGCCGTGCGGCCGTAGCGGACGCCCTGCTTCGGCGTGCCTGGGCGCACTGGCTCCCGACCGGGGTCGCAGAGCGCCTCGCCCTGATCGCGGTCGGCGGCTATGGCCGCGGCGAGCTCCATCTCGGCTCCGACGTCGACATCATGATCCTGCTGCCCGAGACCGAGGAACCGCCGGAAGAGGCGCTGAGCGCCTTCCTGACCTTCCTCTGGGACATCGGACTGGAGGTCGGCCAGAGCGTGCGCAGCGTGGCCGATTGCGAAATGGAATCGCGCCGCGACATCACCGTGGCCACCAACATGATGGAGGCACGCCGCATCGCCGGCGATACCGGCCTGTTCGAGGGGATGCGGGCGCGTACCGGCCCCGATCGGCTCTGGAACAGCCGCGCCTTTTTCGAAGCCAAGTGGCGGGAACAGATCACCCGCCACCGCAAGTACCACGACACCGCCCACAACCTCGAACCCAATGTGAAGGAGAGCCCCGGCGGCCTGCGCGACATCCAGATGATCGGCTGGGTGGCCAAGCGCCACTTCAATGCCGACACCCTGTACTCGCTGGTGGGCCACGGCTTCCTCACCGAGCACGAATACACGGCCCTGGCGGAGGGTCAGGCCTTCCTCTGGCGGGTCCGATTCGGTCTCCATGTCCTCACCGGTCGGCGCGAGGATCGGCTGCTGTTCGACCACCAGCGCGCACTGGCCCGGGAATTCGGTTATACCGATGACACGCGGCGGCTGGCGGTGGAACACTTCATGAAAGCATACTACCGCACCATCACCGAGCTGCGCCGGCTCAATGAACTCCTGCTGCAGCTCTTCCAGGAGGAGATCCTGCTGACCGACGAACCGGCGGAGGAGCCGCGCCCGCTCAACAGCCGTTTCCAGGCGCAGCGCGGCTTCATCGAAGTGGCCCATTCGGGGGTTTTCACCGAGGAGCCGACCGCGCTGCTCGAACTCTTCCTGGTCAAGGCGCGCCATCCGGAACTCCAGGGGGTACGCGCCAATACCATCCGCCTCGTGCGCGACCACCGCCACCTCATCGACGCCGATTTCCGCGCCGATCCGCGCGCCCGCTCGCTGTTCCTGGAGTTCCTCCGCCAGCCGCGCGGGGTCACCCACGAGCTGCGCCGGATGAATCGCTACGGCGTGCTGGCCGCCTACATTCCCGCCTTCGGCGAGATCGTCGGCCAGATGCAGCACGATCTCTTCCACGCCTACACCGTGGATCAGCACACCCTGTTCGTGGTGCGCAATCTGCGCCGCTTCACGGTACCCGACTTCGCCCACGAGTTTCCGCTCAGCTCTTCGCTCATCGCCGAGCAGACGCAACCGGAGCTGCTCTATCTTGCGGCGCTGTTCCACGACATTGCCAAGGGGCGCGGCGGCGACCACTCGGAACTGGGGGCCGAGGACGCCGAGAACTTCTGCACCGCCCACGGCCTCTCGGCGTCCGAGACGGAGCTGGTGGTCTGGCTGGTCCGCCACCATCTGCTCTTCTCCACCACCGCCCAGCGCAAGGACATCAGCGACCCGGAGGTCATCAACGCCTTCGCCGCGCGGGTCGGCGATCGCCGCCACCTGGACGGTCTCTATCTGCTGACGGTGGCGGACATGCGCGCCACCAGCCCCACGGTCTGGAACGACTGGAAGGACGCCCTGCTGGCGGAACTCTACCACGCCACCCGTGATGCCCTGGAGCGTGGTCTGGACAACCGACTGGATCAGGCGGAAATGGTGGAACAGCACAAGGAAGAGGCGCGCGCCCAGCTACACCACCATGCCCTGGCTCCCGACGCCCTGGAGGCGCTGTGGCAGAACTTCGACGATGAGTATTTCCGCCGCTACAGCGCCGACGAACTGGTCTGGCACGCCCAGGCCATCCTTCAGCGCGGCCATCCGGAGGGGCCTCTTATCCAGTTCCGCCAGAAGACCCAGCGCGGGGGCACCGAACTGTTCATCCACGCCCCCGTCGACCCGACCATCTTCGTGCGCACCACCTCGGTGCTGGAACAGCTGGGGCTGACAGTGGCCGACGCCCGCATCGTCACTTCCCGCGACGGCCAGACCCTCAACAGCTTCACCATCCTCGAGGAGAACGGCGAATCCATCAGCAGCGGTGAGCGCATCACCGAAATCGAGGCCGCACTGCGGAACGGACTGGCTCGTCCGATCGAGGAGATGGTCCATCCGAGCCACCGGATCTCGCGCCAGCTCAAGCACTTTCCGTTGGCCACCCGGGTGGACCTGCGCGAGGATCCGGGCAATCAGCGTACCGTGCTACGCGTGGAAACCGCCGATCGACCGGGACTGCTGGCCCTCATCGGCGCCGAACTCCTCGACGCCGGGTTGCGGATCCAGAACGCCAAGATCACCACCCTGGGCGAGCGCGCCGAGGACATCTTCTTCGTCACCGACGACCAGGGTCGTCCCCTCAAGGATCCCGGGCTCATCAACGGGCTGGCGGAACGGATCCGCGCCGCCGTGGACAATGGCGCGGAGACGCAGCAGCGCTCAGCGGGATAGCAGATCGGCCTGAATGGCGTCGAACTGCTCGCTCAGGGAGACCATGTCTTCCTCGCTCAGTTCGAGCAGAGCCATCAGTTCCTCGCGCTGACCGGGATAGCGTTCCAGCGGATGGTCCGGATCCCGGCCGCTGGCCTCGTAGATGTGATGGGCCAGGGCCAGGATGGCGATGTGGTAGTCCACCTCCCGTTCAACCATCTGGATGTCGCGCATGAAGGGAAAGTCGGTAATCGCCCCCAGGGTCACGTCGGGCAGGCGGATCTCGTCGATGAGACGCGACACCAGTTCGTTATGGGTCACCCCGAAGAAATCCTTCTCGCGGTCCTCGATGTAGGCGCCTTCCGCCAGCGCCTCGCGCACCACCTGTTGATACTCTTCGGGAAAGTTGGTCAGCAGGATCAGGCCGCCCATCTCGTGGAGCAGGCCGGTGAGTTCCAGATCTTCCGCCATCTGCGGCGCGGCCATCTGGGCGATGGCCTTGGTGAGCCCGGCCATGGCAAAGCTGTGAGTCCACAGCGCCTCGGCGATGGGGCTGTGTGCGTAAGGATCGGAGAAGCTGCGCATGCTCGCCACCATCACCGCCAGGCGCACGTTGCGCAGACCGAGGATGCTGATCGCCTGCCGGACGTTGGTGACCTCCACCATGCGCCGGTACATCGGCGCATTGGCGTACTTCAACACCGCACTGGCCAGCACCGGATCATGCACGATGGCCTCGGTAAGCCGCAGCATGTCGGGATTGTCCTCTTCCAGCATCGCCAGGACCTGGCGTCCACTGGGGGCGATGCTCGGCATCTTCACCGAAATGAATTCGGAATTCATGGAGACTCCTCAGATACTCAGGCTCTCGTCGAGCAGCGATTCGAATTCATCCACGAGGTCGTCGATGTCCTCCGCGCCGAGGTTCAGGGCACGCCGAAGGGTCTCCGCCTTCGGCCCGACAGGCTCGCGGGGTCGCTGACTGCCGGCGTGGGCCATGCGGTCCAGATGGTGGGCCAGGGCGAGCACCGCGTGATGGGTCTCCACCTCGCCCTCGGCGGAGCCGACATCGGCCCCGGCACGGAAGGCGGCCTCCGCCTCGAGGATGATCCCGGGCAGGTGCAACCGTTCCCCCATGCCGGCGAGCACGGTGCTGCGATCGACACCGAATACGGCTCGCTCGGCGGCCAGAATATCGGCCTCCTCGGCGGCCGCCTCCTGGAACAGGGTGCGGTAGGCATCGGGGTAATTGGCCGCCAGGACCAGCGCGCCCATGTCGTGCATCAATCCGGTAAACTCCAGATCGTCGGCCAGGGTCGATGGCCCCCGTCCGGCGATGCGGCGCATCAGCGCCGCCATGGCAAAGGCGTGTTCCCAGAGTCCCTCCAGAATCGCCCCGCCCTGCTGGCGCGACTGGCGCATGGCCACCACCATCACCGCCATGCGCACCTTCTTCAGCCCGAGCATGCTCACCGCGTGGCGGGCGTTGGTCAGCTCGGTGCGCCGCCGGTAGGCCGGTGAATTCGCGATGCTCAGCAGGGTACTGCTCAGCAATGGGTCATGGGCGACGGCCTCGGAAACCGGCCCCACCTCCGCATCGGGGGCCTCGACCATTTCCAGGACCTTCATCCCTTCCGGGGAGAGGGCGGGCAGTGACAGCGTGGCGATATCCACGGCCATGGTTCGAGTCCTCCGGTGGTTGTTCTGGGTGGAGTGCCAGGTGGCTGATGGGACCAATGATAACGCAGGGGACGGCGCGGATCTGCCCATAGATTATCCGTTCCGGTTTTCACTGTTCTCCGGAGGGGTTCGTTGTCGTACAATGGCGCGCAAACGGATTCACGCCGGGCTTGAAGGCCGGACACCGCCACGGTTCCGGCCTTCAGCACAATCTCGAAGAGCCTACTTACGGCACCGCCCCATGAACCCCGATCTCGACCACCTCCATCCCTACCCGTTCGAGAAGCTGGCGACCCTGCTCGGCGAGCCGCCCGGGGAACCGGACCCGATCCCGCTCTCCATCGGCGAGCCGCGCAACCCGGCCCCGGCGTTCGTCCGCGAGGCCCTCGCCGGGCACCTGGAGATGCTGGCGCGCTACCCCACCACCCGGGGCGAGCCTGCGCTACGCCAGGCCATCGCGGGCTGGCTGACGCGCCGTTTCGGGCTGCCCGCCGACGCCGTCGATCCGGAACGCCACTGCCTGCCGGTGGCCGGAACCCGCGAGGCGCTCTTCGCCCTCGCCCAGGCGGTGGTGGACCGCCACGCCCGGCCGCTGGTGCTGCTGCCCAATCCGTTCTATCAGATCTACGAGGGTGCTGCGCTGCTGGCCGGGGCCGAGCCGGGCTACCTGCCGCTGGGCGAGGACGGCCGACCCGACTTCGACGCCGTGCCCGATGCCGTCTGGGACCGCTGCCAGCTGCTCTACATCTGCACCCCGGGCAACCCCACCGGCGCGGTGCTCGACCGCGAGCAACTGACCCGACTGCTGGAGCGCGCCGAGCGCCACGACTTCATCATCGCCAGCGACGAGTGCTACGCCGAGATATACGCCGCCGACGGGCCGGCGCCGGAGGGGCTGCTGGGGGCGGCCGCCGCCGCCGGCAACACCGATTTCCGCCGCTGCGTGGTCTTCCACAGCCTGTCCAAGCGCTCCAACCTGCCGGGGCTGCGCTCCGGTTTCGTCGCCGGCGACGCCGAGGTGCTGAACGCCTTCCTGCGCTACCGCACCTACCACGGCTGCGCCCTGGGGCCGCCGGTGCAGGCCGCCAGCATCGCCGCCTGGAACGACGAGGGGCACGTCGCCGCCAACCGCGCCGACTACCAGGCGCGTTTCGACGCCGTGCTCCCGATCCTGGAGCCGGTGCTCGAGGTGCGGCGCCCCGACGCCGGTTTCTACCTCTGGCCGCGCACGCCCATCGACGATACCGAATTCGCCCGCCGACTGTTCGCCGAGCAGCACGTCACCGTCCTGCCCGGCCGTTATCTGGGCCGCGAACGCCACGGCCTCGACGCCGGCCCCAACCCCGGCGAGAACCGCGTGCGCCTGGCGCTGGTGGCCGAGACTGAACGCTGCGTCGAGGCCGCCCACCGCGTCCGCGCCTTCATCGAGACACTTTGAACTCAACCGACCACGGAGAACCGAGCATGAGCGACATCCAGAGCATCATCGAAGAGGCGTTCGAAAAGCGCGCCGACATCACCCCGCGCAGCGTCGACACGCTGGTGCGCGACGCCGTCGAGGAGGCCATGGGCCGGCTCGACCGTGGCGAGAGCCGAGTCGCCGAGAAGCCGGGTGACCAGTGGGTGGTCAACGAGTGGCTGAAGAAGGCGGTTCTGCTCTCCTTCCGGATCCACGACAACGAGTTCATGAAGGGCGGCTTCACCAACTACTTCGACAAGGTGCCGCCGAAGTACGCCGACCACAACTCCCGCGACTTCCGCGACGAGGGCGTGCGCGTGGTGCCGCCGGCGGCGGTGCGCCGGGGCTCCTACATCGCCCCCAACGTCGTTCTGATGCCCTCCTACGTCAACATCGGCGCGTATGTCGACACCGGCACCATGGTCGACACCTGGGCCACCGTCGGCTCCTGCGCCCAGATCGGCAAGAACGTCCATCTCTCCGGCGGCGTCGGCATCGGCGGCGTACTGGAGCCGCTCCAGGCCGCGCCGACCATCATCGAGGACGACTGCTTCATCGGCGCCCGCTCCGAGATCGTCGAGGGCGTCATCGTCGAGACCGGCGCGGTGCTCTCCATGGGTGTCTTCATCGGCCAGAGCACCCCCATCTACAACCGCGAGACCGGCGAGATCATCCGGGGTCGGGTTCCGGCCGGCGCCGTGGTCGTGCCCGGCTCCCTGCCGAGCAAGGACGGCAGCCACAGCCTCTACGCCGCCATCATCGTCAAACAGGTGGACGCGCAGACCCGGGGCAAGGTCGGCCTCAACGAACTGCTGCGCGAAGCCACCGCGGAGTAAGGAGGTGGCGGCGAACGGCGAATCGGCCACCCTGGCGCTGGCCCGCGACCTCATCGGCCGGCGCTCGGTGACCCCGGACGATGCCGGCTGTCTGGCGCTCATCGGCGAGCGGCTGGCCGCCGTCGGCTTCACCGTCGAATCGATGCCGTTCGAGGAGGTGGACAACCTCTGGGCGGTGTACGGCGACAGCGGCCCGCTGCTGGTCTTTGCCGGCCACGTCGACGTGGTGCCGACCGGGCCGGAGTCGGCGTGGTCGACGCCGCCGTTCGTACCGACCATCGATGCCGACGGCCTGCTGCGCGGGCGCGGCGCCGCCGACATGAAGGGCTCGGTGGCGGCCATGGTCACCGCCGTCGAGGCCTATCTCGCCGGCGGCACCAGCCCCCGGGGGCGCATCGGCTTCCTGCTCACCAGCGACGAGGAAGGGCCGGCGGTCAACGGCACCAAACGGGTAATCGACACCCTGGTGGCGCGCGGTGAGACCATCGACTGGTGTCTGGTGGGCGAGCCCTCCTCCGCCGAGCAACTGGCCGACGCCGTGAAGAACGGCCGGCGCGGCTCCCTGAGCGGGTATCTGACCGTGAAGGGGCGCCAGGGCCATGTCGCCTACCCCCATCTGGCCGACAATCCGGTCCACCGGGCCGCGCCGGCGCTGGCGGAGCTGGCCGCCACCGAGTGGGACCGGGGCGACGACTTCTTCCCGCCCACCGGCTTCCAGATCGCCAACATCAGCGCCGGCACCGGGGCGACCAACATCATCCCCGGCACCCTGGAGGTGATGTTCAACTTCCGCTTCGGCACGGCGTCGACGGCGGAGGGGCTGAAGGCGCGGGTGGAGGCGATCCTCGAACGCCACGGGCTCGACTACGAGCTGGAATGGGTGCTCTCGGGAGAGGCCTTCGTCACCGAGCCGGGGACACTGGTCGACGGCGTGCGGGCGGCGGTGGCCGAGGTGCTGGGCCGCGAACCGGCGCTGTCGACCTCCGGCGGCACCTCGGACGGGCGCTTCATCGCCCCGACCGGGGCGCAGGTGGTCGAGCTGGGTCCGCTCAACGCCACCATCCACCAGGTGGACGAGCGGGTCGAGGCGGCCCACCTTGACCAGCTCCATCTCGTCCATCAGGCCCTGCTGCGGCGGCTTCTCGGTTAAACGGGACTGTCCCCTTTTTCCGAGGCGAGGCGCACAGGTTGCCGCCGACTCCCCCAGTCGCCGGGCTCCGCCTCGAACACCCCGGACACCACCGCCCCGCACTGGGCACAACGACCACCGCTCTCCAGCCCCCAGTGGGTCAGGGTATAGCCGTCGCGCCGGATGACCTCGGCACCACAGGCGTGGCACCGCGTCACCCCGCCCTCCGGTTCGAGCACGTTGCCGAGATAGACATGGTGCAACCCCGCTTCCCGGGCAATGGCGCGAGCGTCGCGCAGGGTCGCCAGCGGCGTCGGCGGTGTATCGGTCATCTTCCAGTCGGGATGGAAGGCGGTAAAGTGCAGCGGCACCTCGGGACCCAGTTCATCACGCACCCAGGCGCTGAGTTCGGCGATCTCGTCGGCGCTGTCGTTGTGACCGGGGATGACCAGGGTCGTCAGCTCCAGCCAGACATCGGTCTCGTGATAAATATAGCGGATGGTATCGAGAACCGGCTGCAGCTCGCCGCCGGTGAGCGTGCGATAGAACTCTTCGCTGAACGCCTTCAGGTCGATGTTGGCGGCGTCCATGTACCGATAGAACTCGGCCCGAGGTTCCGGAGAGACGTAGCCGGAGGTCACCGCCACCGAGCGGATGCCACGCTCCCGGCACGCCTTCGCGATGTCGATGGCGTACTCGTGGAAGATGATCGGGTCGTTGTAAGTGTAGGCGATGCTCCGACAACCATACGCCTCGGCGGTGCGTGCCACCGTTTCCGGCGAGGCGTAGTCGGCCAGGATATCGGTCTCACGCGCCTTGGTCATGTCCCAGTTCTGGCAGTACTTGCAGGCCAGATTGCAGCCGGCGGTCCCGAACGACAGCACCGGCGACCCGGGCAGAAAGTGATTCAGCGGCTTCTTCTCGATGGGGTCGATGCAGAAGCCGCTGGATCGACCGTAGGTGGCCAGCACCACCTGACCACCATCGTTGCCGCGCACGAAGCAGAGGCCGCGCTGCCCCTCCTTCAACTTGCAGAAGCGTGGACAGAGATCGCACTGCACTCGACCGTCGTCGAGCACATGCCAGTACTGCGTCGGCACGATGTCGGGCCGGTCACTCTCGCCGGGCGTTCGAATGGGCTGGTCGGTCATCAGCATCCTCCGAGGTCTGTTCAGCCGTTCGAGCCCGGGTGGGTGCGGCGGCGCGGGGGATCGGGTGGGGGGCGTCGACCCGGGGGACGCCATGAATACATCCATGTAAGCTCGACAGCGGCCATCCATGGCCGCTGACGCCCCCGGATCGAGCCTCCCACCCGATCCCCCGCGCCGCCGCACCCACCCGGGCTCGAACGGCTTGGAATGTCGCATGTTCGATCCTACATTGGAGGTATAGATCATTCAGACCGTCATGGGATCCCGTCGGGGTCCGGGAGCACGACAGTGACCGCGATCCGCCAGCCCGCCGTGGCGGGCATGTTCTACCCCGCCGACGCCGGCACCCTCGGCCGGATGGTGGACGACTATCTGGCCGCGGCGGCGCCCGGCGAAGGCCCGGCACCCAAGGCCATCGTCGCCCCGCACGCCGGTTACCCCTATTCCGGCCCGGTGGCCGCCAGCGTCTACCGCGCCGTGGCCCCCCGGCGCGAATCGATCCGCCGGGTCATACTGCTGGGGCCGGCGCACCGCGTCCCCTTCCGCGGCCTCGCGCTGCCGGATGTCGACGCCCTGCGCACGCCGCTGGGCGACATCCCCGTGGACACCGACGGCATCGCCGCCATCGCCGACCTGCCCCAGGTGGGCAACCTGGCCGTCGCCCACGCCCGGGAACACAGTCTCGAAGTCCAGTTGCCGTTCCTCCAGCGCGTCCTCGGCGAGTTCCGGATCGTGCCGCTGGTGGTCGGCGAGGCCGAACCGGACGAGGTGGCCGAGGTCCTCGACCGCCTGTGGGGCGGACCGGAGACGCTGGTGGTGATCAGTTCCGACCTCTCGCACTTCCACGACGAGTCCACCGCCCGGCAACTGGACGGCGCGACCTCCCGCGCCATCGAGGAGCTGCGCCCCGACGCCATCGGCTTCGACAACGCCTGTGGCCGCACCCCCCTCAACGGCCTGCTGACCGTGGCCCGTCGACGCGGCCTGGTCGCGAAGACCCTGGATCGGCGCACCTCGGCGGACACCGCCGGGAGCCCGGAACAGGTGGTCGGCTACGGGGCCTACGCCTTCATCGAACCGGGCACCTCCGAGGTGGCGGCATGAACGCGTCCGAAGGCCCTTCCCCGGCCGCCCGCGAAGCGCTGCTCGCACTGGCACGGGCCGGTGTGATCGCCACCGCTCGCGCCGAGCCGCTGCCGGAACCCCCTCGGGAGCCGGACGAACTCGCTCGCCCCGGGGCGAGCTTCGTCACCCTGAAACAGCGACAAGCCGGGGAAGCGGCGGACGGACTGCGGGGCTGCATCGGTTCACTGGAGGCGGTGCGGCCGCTCGCGGCCGATGTGATTCACAACGCCGCCGCGGCCGCCGCCCGGGACCCGCGCTTTCCGCCGGTCACGCCGGATGAACTCGAGGGGCTCGATGTCTCGGTGGCCGTGCTGACGCCGCCGGAACCGCTGGCCTTCGCCTCGGAGGCGGATCTGCTGTCGAAGCTCCGCCCCGGCGAGGACGGCCTGGTGCTCGAGGCCGACGGCCACCGGGGCACCTTCCTGCCGGCGGTCTGGGAGAGCCTGCCGGACCCGGCGGAGTTTCTGCGCCAGTTGCGCCGGAAGGCCGGTCTGCCACCGGATTTCCCGCTGGAACGGGCGCGCCTGGAGCGCTATACCAGCCACACGGTGGGCGGTCCGGTTTTCGAATCGCCCGACTGATCGCGCGACGTCGGAAAACGAATCCGGGCTCTCCCGAACGCCACGGCCTCGGCGGGTCATGGCGACATACGGAACGTCGTGCATCGCATGTTGTTCTCCCCAAGGGTTGTCGGAATACCATCAGTCTTCATCGATTCAGTAACCGGGGCCTCTGTATTTATTCTCAATCCAAGCTAGACTGGGTCTACAAACTCGGCAAGCGGAACCACCCCATGCCGGGACTGACCCTTGAGCCCATGATCCGGATCAATCTACGCCCCCTCTGGACCCATCCAGTATCGGGGCCACGCAGCAAGCGAGAGCCCAATGACGCGCTACCGGTATCCCCTCCCTCCCGGCCCCATCACCCCCGAATCCGTGTACCGGGATCGCCGCCGATTCCTGCGCCAGAGCAGCGGTCTGCTCCTCGGGGCGGCGCTCGGCGGAGGACTCGCCGGATACGGCATCCCGGCCCGCGCGGACTGGCTCGAGGAGTCGCTGGAGGCCGCCGGGACCGGTCCCCACACCACCGACGAAGCGCTCACCGATCACGACGCCGTCACCGGCTACAACAACTTCTACGAATTCGGCACCCGCAAGCGCGACCCGGCCGACTGGGCCCACCAGCTCGACACCGACCCCTGGTCGGTCACCATCGACGGCGAGGTGGAGAAACCGGGCACTTTCGCCTTCGAGGACATCGTTCGTCCGCAGACCCTGGAGGAGCGGATCTACCGGCTGCGCTGCGTGGAGGCGTGGTCCATGGTCATCCCGTGGAACGGCTTCGAGCTGGGCGCGCTGCTGAAGCGCCACGGGCCGACCTCGCGGGCGAAATACGTGGTCTTCGAGACCCTGCACGACCCGGAACAGATGCGCGGTCAGCGGCGCGACATCCTCGACTGGCCGTACCGCGAGGCGCTGCGCATGGACGAGGCCATGCACCCGCTGACCCTCCTCGCCGTCGGTCTCTACGGCCGGGAACTGCCGAACCAGAACGGCGCGCCGCTGCGGCTGGTGGTCCCGTGGAAGTACGGCTTCAAGAGCATCAAGTCCATCGTCCGGATCCATCTCCAGGAGGACAGGCCGACCACCACCTGGGAGGAGGCCGCGCCGAACGAGTACGGCTTCTACGCCAACGTCAATCCGGAGGTCTCCCACCCGCGCTGGAACCAGGCGCGGGAGCGACGCATCGGTGAATCGGGCAAGCGGGAGACGGAAATGTTCAACGGCTACGGCGAAGAGGTCGCCCACCTCTACTCGGACATGGATCTGACGAAGCACTTCTGATGCGCCACCCCCGGCTCGTCATCGCCCTCCGCCTGCTGATCACCGCCGCCGGGGTGGTGCCCGCCCTCTGGCTGGCGTGGGCGTGGCGCCGGGGCGCGCTCGGGATCATTCCGGAAGAGACGGCGATGCACTTCGCCGGAACCACCGGCCTGTTCCTGCTCCTCGCGACCCTGTCCCTGGGCCCCGCCTTCCGGTTGACCCGCTGGTCGGGATTCATGGCGGTGCGACGCCGGCTGGGACTCTGGGCCTGGGCCTGGCTGCTCGGCCACGCCCTGATCTGGCTCGGAGTGATACAGGGATGGGCGTGGGGGTGGGCCTGGAAGGAAGTGCTGGACCTCCCCTACCTCGCCACGGGACTGGCGGCACTGCTGTTGCTGCTCCCGCTGGCGCTGACCTCGCCCGCGATGGTGAAACGGCGCATGAAGCGGCAAACCTGGCAGTGGTTGCACCGGCTCATCTACCCCGCCCTCGCCCTCGGTCTGCTCCATTACTGGATGCAGATCCGGGCCGATTATCGGGAATTCACGTACTACGCGGTCGTGTTCGGAGTGCTGCTGGGCTTCCGGATCGGAAGTGCCCTCATGGATCGTCGCTAGAGCCGGGATCGGCCCCCTTTTTCCCGACGGTATCGGCGGATTTCGAGCAGCCGCTCGACCCCCTTGCGCCGCTGGGCATGGACCACCCGCAGCCGTCCTTGCAGTGCCTCGCGTTCCTCGTCGTCACTGCTTTCGGCTAGCTGGCGCTGGAACTTGCGCTCCTTGGCCCGAAGCCGGCCCAACACCTCCAGGATGGCCCGGCGTTCCCGCCACAGGGCCGGACTGTCAGAACCGAGCAACGTGGCCAGGCGTTCCAGCAAGGTACGGGTTTTCATCGCTTGCTCTCCCCCCCCGACGATTCCTCTTCCACCAGTTCGGCAATGGCGTCGTCATCCAGACTGAGCTGTGTCTCGGCATCCCGCTCCGCCTGGGCGCGCGGCGGTACCAGCGAGCGCGCCGCCCGGATCAGTCGCTTCCCGATGGCGCGGGCGTAGCCCTCGTCGTTCATCATCGAGGTGGCAACCTCGGGGCTGATCTGGCGTCGGCGGATCTGCTCATCGATCGCGTTCATCTGCCGGTGAGTCGATTTTTCCAGTTCCACCTTGAGGGCATCCAGTGACAGACCGGTGACGTCCTCGGGCGATTCCGATTGCAATTGACGGATCTCTCGCAGGAGCCGCGCCAGTTGCAATCGCATGGCGTCGTACCGGTCGCGGATGGCCGGATCCCCCGAGACCCCGTACCGCAGGAGATTCTTGTGGAGGTGTTTCATCGCCTTGACCGCCTCGACCACGTCCTGGCTGGCCTGGCGCAACGCGAAGAGTTCGTTGATGGCCCCTTCCGAAAGGTTGTGGCGCTGGGCCTCGCTGATGAAGGCGACGATGCTGCTGTGCAGCGACTTCACCCGTGCCTCGTACAGGTTGTCCACATCCAGCGGCATGATCCGGCGGGTGTTCGCCACCGCGTCACTCAGAGACTGTTCCGATTCGATGACCACCCGGCGGAGGCCGAGACCATGGGCGATGAGACCGTAGGCGTTTTCGAACAGTCGGCCGACCTCGCTGCGCACCGCGCTGACCGCCGTGTCCGGTGTCCCCAGCGCCTCTGGATAGAGATACCGGGGCGTTTCCACATCCCCCCGGGAAATCGTCACATGGCTCAGTAACAGGCCCTCCAGCTGCCTGACGAAGGGGGCCATGAGTACAACGCCCATGAGGTTGAAGAGAGTATGGAAGACCGCCAGCTGAAGCATGTAGTCGCCGGGGGCGATGCCGATGGATGAGCTGACCACCTCCACGATCCAGACCATCGGGACAATGAGCGCAATGGTCAGCACCGCCGTCGTGACATTGAAGATCACATGGGCAATGGCCAACCGCTTGCCACCAAGGTTGGCAGTCACCCCCCCCAGCAGCGCCGATGTGGTGCTGCCCAGATTGGCGCCGATGGTCACCGCCAGGGCATTCTCGTAGCCGATCTGCCCGCTGGCCAGCGCGGTAATCACCAGCAGCAGGGTGGCATGGCTGGACTGGGTGATCACCGTGGCGACCAGGCCCACGGCGGTATAGACCAGCACCCCGGCAAACCCGGTCATGGCGAAGGCGGCCAGGTCGAGATCCCCGGAGAAGGCGTCGAACCCCTCCTTGATGTAGTGGATCCCGAGGAAGAGGAAGCCAACGCCGAGGCAGAGATAGCCGAACCCTTTCATGTGAACGGTGCGCTGGAACAGCAACACCACCCCGAAGACCACAAAGGGCATGGCATAGGCGGCGATGTCCACCCGCAGACCGAGGCCGGCGATGAGCCACGCCCCGGTGGTGGTGCCGAGGTTCGCCCCCATGATGATCCCGATCCCGCCGGCCAGCGTGATCATCCCGGAGCTGACAAAGGCGATGGTGATCAGCGAGACCAGCGTGCTGGACTGCATCAGGGTCGTCGCCACCAGTCCGAAACCGAGGCTCTTCCACAGCCGATCGGTGGAACGACGCAACAATTGCTCCAGGGTCCCGCCGGTGAAGGTCCTGAAACCTTCCTCCAGCGAGCGCATGCCGAACAGGAAGAGGGCGATGCCGCCGGCGACCCCTTTGAAATCGGGACTCGCCCAGAACCCACCGGCCAGGATCAGCAGGGTGGCGGGAAGCCAGAGCGAACGCAGCCACTTCACCATTCGTCTTCCCCGGATCGGGCCGCGGCCCGCCACCGCCGACCGACGCCTTCAGCCAAGGTACTCTTCCAGGGCGCGCTTCAGCCGTTCCATCTCCGGCTCCGACTGTGCATAGACCGAACTCGCCTTGTGAAAGTCGAGGACCCGCACTCCTTCGATGGGCGGTTGCAGGTAGATGTCCGGCTCCTCGTGGTGGCGCTTTTCCCGAGCGATGGAGGCCTGCATGATCTGGAACGTGTTGAAGAGGCTGTCGAAGAAGCCGGGACTGTCGTCACCGGGCGTACTCCGGCCATTGACGTCGACCCCGATGGTGAATTCGGCACCCCGGATGTGGTCGATGGGCACCGGGTTCACCATTCCACCGTCGAGCAGCTCCACCCCGTCGATCCGGATCGGCGGCAGCAGGCCCGGCAGCGCCATGCTGGCAAGGATGGCGTCGTGCAGCGGGCCCTCGTCGAACAGGCGCTCGCCACGCTCCCAGAGTTCGGCGGTGACGGCCTGAAACGGGATACTCAGCTCCTCGAAACGCCGTGCGGACAGGTGGTTCGCGAGGAAATCGCGGGTATCGTCCACGTCCAGCAGCTGGATCTCGAGCAGGTTGACGTTGAGCAGGCCGGTCAACCGGCGCCAGCCACCGCTGGTGAAGTTTTCGAGCCAGCCTCGAGCATCATCGGGGAAGAGGTCGGCCATCAGCTCGCGGATCTCGCGTCCACTGTAGCCGTCGGCATACAGGGATCCCAGCAACGCGCCGATGCTGCTGCCGACGATGCGATCCGGCTTCACCCCCAGCTCGTCGAGGACCTCGAAGACGCGGATGTGCGCCAGACCGGAGGCGCCGCCGGAACCCAGCGCCAGACCGATGCCGTCCCCCGCGCCCGGCCCCTCCGCCGGACGGCCGGATTCCAGCGGCGAGCCACCGGAGGCCACCGCCATACCGGAAACCCCGGCCACCGGCACGGCGACACCCCAGCGCCCCAGACCGGCCAGAAAATCGCGCCGCGTTGGTCCACCACTCGTTCCGGAAGACATCGCCGAACTCCTTCGCCGCCGCCCCCCCATCAGGCGGCGGACTTTTCGAGGATCAGGAAACGATAGCTCTTGTAGCGCCTGAAGACATCGGCGCTGCGATGGCCACTGAGATACTTGTACTCGATCCGGGGCCAGCGCTTGCGAAACAGGAAGCCGACCACCTTGCTGGTCAGGGGGTAGTTCTCACGCAGGAACTGCCGCACGGCATCAGTGGACGGCTTGATCCGGTTGCGCAGGATGTCGTCCAGCAGGGCGATGTTACGGCTCACCGGCTCGGTAATGTCCTCGTCCACCCGGATCGTGAACGGGCCATCCTCCAGTTGCTCGTAGAACTTCGCCAGCTTGTGGCCGCCGCCGAAGCTCTTGCTGCCGACCCCGCCATCGCCGTGGGCGGCGGTCTTGAAGAAGTCGCACAGGATCACTTGTCCGCCCGGCTTGAGGATGGCCCACAGCTGCTCGAACGCCGCCTCCATGTCGATGTACTGGAAGCTCTCGCTGAACACGGCCACATCGTAATAGTGCCGGTACGCTTCGGCGGGGAAGGACTCGAAGCCCATGTCGAAGACCGTGGCCCCGTGATCGGGGATGTCCACCAGCCGCTGACGCACGTCGGCGGCCAGATAGGGACACGGGATCAGCCCGTCCGCCGCGTAACCGCGCTCGAGCATCTGCTTGAGCAGATGGCCGGTGCCGCAGCCGATGTCCAGCACCCGCACCGGCTCCTCGCCCACCGCCGGCAGGGCGTCCAGCAACTTGTCGCTGTAGCGCTGCTGGGCGACGGGGAGGTTGGTCATGTTCAGGTCCAGATCGTCGCCCCACAGCCCGTAATGCAGGTCATCGACATCGAACAGCGCCTTGCCGAGGACCAGACCCAGCTCGCGGGTATCCATCTTCTTCTTCTCTGTCATGATGATTGCCTCTGACTATCAATGCGTGAACCGACCCCTCCCGAAGGGGAGTCATTATATCGATTCCCGAGGCCTCTGAGAGGCAACGGACAACCGCCGGACGGGAACGCTGTCACAACAGCAAAGCCACGGCCACCATTCCGGCCAGAACCGCCATCGCGATCCCCGCGCTCAGCAACCGCATGAGCCCGGTCTCCAGGGCCAGGCTTCGCCGTGCCAACCGGCCAACGACCCACTCGTGGAAAAGGAGTCGGGAACCGGTGGGCACCCGGCCCGCTGTCAGCCAGGTCAACCCCGCCTTCAACGGGAGTACCACGGGACAGCGCCGCAACAGATGGATCCAATCCCCCGTCGGCACGGCCTTCCCCCACGGCCCGGCTCCCCACCGACGAGCGAGGAACCCGGCAACCGCCACGCCACCCAGTAGCGGCCAGAGCGCATCCACAAGCCCCTTGCCCACTGTCGGCACAGCACCGGCCCCCAGCGGCGGCCAGACGAGCGGCGCCAGCACCATCAGCAGCACCGCCAGACCAGCGCCCAGAGGGAGTTCGGGACGGTGTTGTTCGGTCCCGATGGGGCGCACCATCTCCCGTGCGACCACCAGCAACCGCCCCATCAACACCGTTGTGACGAGACCACTCAACGCCAGCAGTCCACCGACCCATCCTGCATCGGCGGGGAGTACCACCAGGGCCTCCTTGAGTACCTGCTTGGCCGCTGCGCCACTGGTCACCGGCAGTCCGGCCATGACCAGGGCGGTGAGAACGAGTATCAGCCAGATCAGCACCCGGCCGCCGCGTTCAAGCCAACCCACGAGCAGAAAGAGCGCCCCCTTGGCCAGTGCATGGTGGACCACATAGACCACGACCGCCGCCAGCAGGGCCGACGCGGCCACGGGATGGACCCAGGCCGCGCCTACCGCTGCCGTGATCACCCCCATCTGGCTCACCGACGAATAGGCCAGAACCTCCTTGGCACGGCTCTGCATCACCCCGAGGACAGCGGCATAGAAGGCACCGAAGACCCCGAGCACCACCATCACCATCCCCCAGAAACCGGCCATCTCCGCCGGTGGCGGGAAGAGCAGCCAGCCCAGCACCCCCGCTTTGATCATCGCCCCGCTGAGCACCGCGCTGGCCGGTACCGGCGCTGCCGGATGGGCCAGTGGCAACCAGACATGCAGCGGCACCACACCAGCCTTGATGGCCAGCCCCAGCCAGAGCCATGGCCAGAGGGCATCCACCTCGGCCACTCGGCCCACCAGCCCGACGAACAGGGCCACTTCCCCGACCAGCGCAAGGATGATGTAGACCCTGCCCGCCCGCAGGGCCTCGGTCGTATCGTTGTGGATGATCAGGCCGTAGCTGGCCAGGCTCATCAGGGCGAAGAGGGTATAGAAGCTGACCGGGTCACCGGCCACCGGCAGGCCCAGATTGCCCGCCATGGTCAGATGGAAGAAGAATTCGAACCGGTGGCGCCGCGGGTCCCTCGCCATATACCCGCGCGCGAACCAGGCGGCGGTGAGCCAGACCAGGGCCGTGACGCCGAGCAGCACCGAACGATCACCGCTGAGCCGCCAATCCACTCCGAACAGCAGCGCCGCCGAGTGCGCCGAGCCCCCTTCCGGGAAGACCATCGGCGCCAGTAGCGCGGGCAGCACCGGCAACAGCGCACCACGGCGCAGCCACGGCCGGGCGGCGGGCCAGATGAAGCCAAGCGCCCAGAGCAACGGCAGGCCCGGAATGAGCCAGAACACCAGCGCCATGGTCACCTCTCGTCCACTGCGTAGATCCGTTCAGCCACCCGCTCTGCCCAGCTCAACGGACTCAGCTCGGAACCCGCCAGAAGACCGGCTCCCAGTGCCAGAGCCGCCGTTGCCACCGGCGGCAACAACAGTAACCAGTTTGTTTCGAACCGCCCTTGGCACCCCCGATCGTGCCAGAGCTCCGGACGCGGCGGCAGGAACCAGGCGCGGTAGAGGATGGGCAGGAAATAGGCCCCGTTGAGCAGACTGCTCAGGGCCAGCAGACCCACGATCCAGAGCCCCCCCGTTTCCAGCGCGCCAAGTCCGAGATACCACTTGCTGACGAATCCCGCCAGCGGCGGGATACCGATCATCCCCAGCGCCCCCAGGGTAAAGGCCGCCATGGTCAACGGCAGTCGCCGTCCGACCCCGTCCATCTGGCTGATCCGCTGGACACCCAGGGTCTCGGCGAGATTCCCGGCACCGAAGAAAAGCGTGATCTTCATCAACCCCTGGTGGATGATATGGACGATCCCACCCACTGTCGCCAGCGGTCCGACCACCGCCACCCCCAGAGCGATGTAGGAAACCTGGCTCACCGTCGACCAGGCCAGGCGCTTTTTGAGTTCGTCCTGGGTCAGGGCCCGCAGGGAGCCCCAGAGGATGGTCACCGACGCGACCACCAGCACCAGTGTGGTCAGCTGCAGCGCCTGTGCCAGCGCCAGCCCGTAGACATCGTAGAGCAGCCGAACCACCCCGAAGGCGCCGGCCTTGACCACCGCAACGGCGTGGAGCAGTGCACTGACCGGTGCCGGTGCCACCATCGCCCTCGGCAGCCAGCCGTGCAGTGGCACGAAAGCCGCTTTCACGCCGACTCCCGCCAAGAGGAATACAAAGGCCCCGACCGCCAGCGGATAGAGCTCGGGATCGAGACCGGCCAGGGCCGCCGCCTCGCCGCCGAAATCCACCGGCCCCACTCCGCTCTCGAGCCACACGATACCGAGCAACAGCGCCACGCCGCCCCCCAGGGTGTAGCGCAGATAGACCACTCCCGCCCGACGCGCCACCGCTGAGCCGCGATGGACGACCAGTGGATAGGTGGTCAAGGTGAGCAACTCGTAGAAAAAGAAGAAAGTCAGTAGATTGCCGGCCATGGCGATCCCGGCGGTGGCCGCCACGCAGAGGCTGAAGAAGCCGAAGAAGCGGCTGCGATGCTCCGAGCCTTCCAGATAACCGATGGCGTAGAGACTGGTGAGCAACCACAGGACCGAGGAGAGGCTGAGAAAGAGCAGGGCCATCGGATCGGCGCGCAGGACCAGTTCCCGCCCCGGCAACCATGGCAGACGCGCCTCGAAGACCACGCCGCTGGCCACTCCCCAGAGCATCACGCCCACAAGGAAGAGTTTCAACAGGGCGGCGGCAAGGTTGAGCTCGGTACGCGTACGGCGGTCCGCTTCGGGACAGGCGAAGATCAGCAATCCAGCCCCCAGCGGGATCAGGATCAGCGCCCAGGGTATCCAGTCGAGGCTCATGCCGTTTCCTCCTTCCGCGGCATCAGCAGGGCATCCCCCCAGGGGACCCATAAGCCGATGAGCAGGCTCAACAGGGCCAGCCCCAGGGCCGCCCATTCCATGGAGGCGGAAGGAGCCCGCACTTCTCCACGCGGATCACGCGGATCGAGACCGGGGTGGATGATTCGGTAGAGATAGGCCGCCGCCAGCAGCCCGCCGAACAGCAGAATGATCGCGGCCCACCACTGATTGCTCCCGATCGCCGCCATCAGCAGATACCACTTGGCCAGGAAACCGCCGGACGGCGGCAGACCGGCCAGACTCACCGCCGCCAGTCCAAAGGCCAGCAGCGTCAACGGCCGCCCGCGCAGAACCCCCGCCGCCGATGGCCAGCGGTCGTGCCCGGCGGCGTAAAGCACATTGGCCGCGGCCAAAAACGCGGCCCCCTTTGCCAGTCCGTGGCTCAGGACGAGATAGAGGAAACCGGTGCGCGCCAGCTCCGCGGACTCGCCCCCCCGTGCGCCACCGACCGCCTGCGCCCCGGAGACCAACGCCAGCGCCACGAGTAGATAGCCCATCTGCGCCACGGTCGAATAGGCGACGATGGCCTTCAGACGCGGCACCGTCAACGCCCGCCAGCCTCCCCACAGCACTGCGCCGACACCCAGAGCCCCCAGGATCAGGCCCGGCCCCGGCGGCGCTCCGAAGACCTCCACCTGCCAGCGCCAGAGCAGATAGATGGCCCCCTTCACCACCAGCGCCGAAAGCAGTGCACTGACCGGCCCCGGAGCCCGCGCGTGGGCCGGCGGCAGCCAGGCATGCAGCGGAAAGATCGCCGCCTTCACCGCCAGACCGGCCAGGATCAGCCCGGCCGCCACCGCCGCCAGAGGGTCCCCGGCCAGCGGTCCCAGCGCCCCGAGGGACAGCGTGCCGTCGCGAGCGTAGAGGATGGCCACCCCGGCCAGATAGACGAGGGCCGCCGCCAGCGCCATCAACAGGTAGCGCAGCGCCGCCCTCAGGGCCTCGCGTCCGCCCTGGAGCGCCACCAGCGCCACCGCCACCAGACTCAGAAGCTCCAGGGTCACATAGGCGTTGAAGGCGTCGGCACTGAGAAACAGTGCATTCAGCGCCGCCCAGAGCAGAAGCCACAGGGGCCAGAACATCTCGCCGCGGCCAAAGTAGCCGGCTGCATGCACCCCGGCCCCCAGTCCCACGACCGCACCGAGCAGCAGGAAGGCCGCGGCCATGCCGTCCAGACGTAATCCGATCCCCAGCGCCCCGGGCCAACCACCCAGGGTCAGCGCCAGTTCGCCATGCCCCTCGATCCCGGCCGCCACGGCCATTCCCAGCACCACCATGATCCCGCTGGTGGCCAGTCCAGCGACCCGGGCGATGGTCGGCCAGATCCAGACCAGCGGCGCCACCAGCAGCGGCAAAAGCGCCATGGCAAACGCCGCCAGCAAGGGCCAGGCCACCAGTGTCACAGTCCCTCCCCGTCGTGACCACCCGCTTCCACCAGCCGCGCCAGCAGACCGAGGGCCACACCGGTCAACGAGACCGCCACCACAATCCCGGTAATGACCAGGGCATGGGAGACCGGTTCCGGGTCCCCATCGCGCCCAGCGGAACCGACCAGGAACAGAAAGATCCCGGCTCCGGCGATGTTCAGGGCCACCAGGCGCACCATGGTATCGCGGTGCTGGAACGCAGCCAGCAGCCCAAACACGAAGAGAAAGACCCCCAGACCGGCGTAGATCAGCCCCGTCATGTTTTCTCCTCATTGTCCCCGGGCGAACGGGGACGTCCTCCGACAAACAGCTGGGTCAGCAGCAGACCGATGGACAGGGTGGCCGCCGCCTCGATGGTGAGGATCCACACTTTGGCCCAGCCCTCGGGCCACGCCAGCGGGACCGTGCCCAGGGTCGCCGCACCGGCGAACGCGAACAGCAGCAGGGCGACGACCGCAGCGGGTCGCTGCCACGGAGACGGCCGGTCGAGTGGCGCGGGGAAGTGGCTGAGGTGGTGAAAGATTCCGGCGGCGGCCAGCATCGCCCCGGCCTGGAAGGCGCCCCCCGGGGCGTGCCCGCCCTTCCACAGCAGATAGACGGCCAGCACCACCAGAAAGGGATTCACGATCCGCAACAGGGCCAGCTGCAAGGCGCCGCTTTCATGGCCTGGTGGCGCCGGTGCCGGTCCGGAAGCATGAATGGCGAAGCCGGCGGCCACCAGCACGGCGATCTCCAGCAGAGTATCCCAGGCGCGGAAGGCAAGCAGAACGGCGGTCACCGAGTGGTCGACACCGCTGTTGTCAAGGTGCTTCGCCACCGGCGGCCACGCCGGAACCGGCCAGTCGGCAAGGACCCAGACCACGGCTCCGGCGGCGAGCAACGCAACGCCGGCAGCCCAGAGCAGAGACCCCGTCGGCGCCACTGCCTGCGTCCCGCCGGCACGTCGTACCCGCGCCAGGGCCGCCATGAACAATGCACCCGTGATGCCGGCACCGATGGCTGCCTCCGCCAGCGCCAGATCCACCGCTCCCAGCCGCGCCCAGGCGATGGCCAGCAGCAGGCCGAAGACCACATAGAGCACAACGACCCGGAAGCGTCGGCAATCGATCAGAGTGACCCAGGCCACCAGGGCGATACCCGCCACCAGCACCAGGTCAAAGAGGGTCAGCGCCGCCACGGCTCGCGCCCCTCACGCCATGCCTCCCGCGCCAGCAGGTGGCAGGCTACCGACCCGGCCACCATCACCAGCAACCAGACCAGCACCAGCCGCATGGCCAGCCAGGGATCGGCAAAGTAGAGGGCCACGCCCAGGGCAAGCAGTCCGAGCCCCGTATTGTCCGCCTTGGTCAGGGCATGGAGGCGGCAGTAGATATCGGGGAAACGCAGCAATCCAAGGGTACCACCGACGAAAAAGACACCGCCGGCAACCATCAACAATCCAGCCAGCATCTCGCGCCACTCCACCGGCCCGAGGCCGAGCATGGCCTCGGGCAGTCCCTCAGTCATCGGTCTGTCCCCGCTGTCCCTGCCAGATCCGCTGGACGAAGGCGACCACAGCCACCGCCGCCAGTCCGGCAAAGACCAGTGCCACGTCCACAAGTCCCGGGGCATTCATCAGCACCGCCAGGGCAATCAGCACTCCGACGCCGCCAGTGCCCAGCAACTGTGCGGCCAGCATCCGCTGGGCCGGTTCGCTGCCCCGCACCACCGGAATCAACCCCAGCAGTACCGAGCCCAGAACCAGCATCAGAGCCAGACCGGCCAGTACGGCCGACGGCCAACTCATGAACCGGCCTCCCCGCTCTCCACTCCCGTCTCGCCGAACAGGGCACCGACCCGCACCTCCAGTTCCCGCAGATCCGCGGCCACATCCAGGCACGTATCCAGGGCGTGGACCCGCAGTTCATCACCCTCGATGGCCGCCACCAGTGTCCCGGGGAGCAAACCCACCGTGGCGGCCATGAAATGGCGCGCGGCCGGATCGCGCAGGCGCAGCGAGTGGATCACCCAATCGGGTTGCAACGGCAGACCGGGCAGCATCGCCCGTCGCATCACGTCCCAGCTGCCCACCAACGAGCGACGCAGAAACCACGGCGCGAAGCGTACCCAGCCCACCGGATGGAGCGGCCACCCTCGTACGCCGAATTCACTGATGAAATGGCGCGTCACCAGCGCCGCGAACAAGGCTCCGGCCACCCCGAACACGAGGCCCTCCTTCGCCGCGCTGGTGAGCACGAGCCAGATCCCGAAATACAGGGCGAAGGCGGCCCCGATGGCGTGCCAGCCACCGTCTGGCGGGCGTTCGAGGCCCTGTTCCGGCTGCCCCGACATCACGGCCGCTCCCCTTCCAGAAGGCGCGCGAGACCGCTCTCGTCAAGAACCGGCACCCCCAGGGCCTCGGCCTTGTCCAGCTTCGATCCCGGGCTGGTGCCAGCCACCACGTAATCGGTCTTCTTCGAGACCGAACCGGTCACCTTCGCCCCCAGCGCCTCCAGCTCGGCCCGCGCGGCGTCCCGGTTAAAGCCGTCCAGGGTGCCGGTGAGCACCAGGGTCACGCCGGCCAGCGGCCCCTCGCTCGCCGCCGCGACCGGTTCGTGCTCGGCCCAGTGGACCCCGGCGGCACGCAGTTCGTCGATGACCTCGCGGTTGTGCGGCTGGCGGAAGAAGGTGGCGATGCTCTCGGCCACCACCGGCCCGATGTCGGGCACCGCCTCCAGCTCCGCCTCGTCGGCGGCCATCAGCCGCTCCAGCGAGCCGAAGTGGCGCGCCAGGGTCGCCGCGGTGGTCTCGCCCACCTGACGGATCCCCAGGGCGAACAGGAAGCGGGCCAGGGTCGTCGCCTTCGAGCGCTCCAGGGCCGCCACCAGGTTGTCCGCGGACTTCTCCGCCATGCGGTCGAGTTCGATGAGCTGTTCGCGGCTCAGGTGGTAGAGATCGGCCGGGGTGTGGACGCGATCGGTGGCCACCAGCTGCTCCACCAGCTTGTCGCCGAGACCGTCGATGTCCATGGCGCGGCGCGAGGCGAAGTGCTTCAGCGCCTCGCGCCGCTGGGCCGGGCAGTAGAGGCCGCCGGTGCAGCGCGCCACCGCCTCGTCCTCCAGCCGCACCACCTGGGAGCCGCATTCGGGGCAGTGGTCGGGGCGTGCCGGCGCCTCGGCGTCCGGCGGGCGTCGCTCGGCCACCACCCCCACCACCTCGGGGATGACGTCGCCGGCGCGGCGGACGATGACGGTGTCGCCGATGTGGACGTCCTTGCGCCGCATCTCGTCCTCGTTGTGCAGGGTGGCGTTGGTCACCGTGGCACCACCGACGAAGACCGGCTCCAGCCGCGCCACCGGGGTCAGCGCGCCGGTGCGACCCACCTGCCACTCCACCGCGTGGAGGCGGGTCAGTTCCTCTTCCGGCGGAAACTTGCAGGCAATGGCCCAGCGCGGCGAGCGGGCGACGGCACCGAGCGCCTCGCGCCGCGCCAGGTCGTTGACCTTGAAGACCACACCGTCGACGTCGTAGGCCAGCTCGCTCCGCCGGCCACCCATGTCGTGGAAATAGCGTCGGCAGCCATCGAAGCCCTCGACCACTGCCACCTCCGGCGAGACCGGCAGCCCCCAGTCGCGCAGCCGGGCCAGCACGGCGTCATGGCGCGGTGGCAGTTCACCGCCCTCGAACAGGCCGACGCCGTAGGCAAAGAGTCTCAGGGGACGGCGGGCAGTAATCCGGGGATCCAGCTGGCGGAGGCTGCCGGCAGCGGCGTTGCGGGGGTTCACGAACGGCTCCTCGCCGTCGGTGCGCCGCTGTTCGTTGAGCCGCCGGAAGCCGGCGTGGTCCATGTAGACCTCGCCGCGTACCTCCAGCCGACGCGGCCAGTCGTCGCCCAGCAGCCGCAACGGGATGCAGTCGATGGTGCGCACGTTGTGGGTCACGTCCTCACCGGTGGTCCCGTCCCCTCGGGTGGCACCGCGCACCAGCCGGCCCTCTTCGTAGAGCAGGCTCACGGCCAGGCCGTCGAGCTTCGGCTCGGCGCTGTAGGCCACCTCTTCCGACTCCAGCCCCAGCCCCTTGCGCACTCGCTGGTCGAAGGCGCGCAACTCGTCGTCATCGAAGGCGTTGGCCAGGGAGAGCATCGGCAGCTCGTGGGCGACCTCGCCGAAGGCGCTCACCGGCTCCGCACCCACCCGCCGCGTGGGTGAGTCGGAGGTCACCAGGTCCGGGTGTTCGGCCTCCAGCGCTTCCAGTTCGCGCATCAGGCGATCATACTCGGCATCGGGAACGAGCGGGGCGTCCAGGACGTAGTAGGCGTGGTTGTGGCGTCGGATCGTGTCGCGCAGCGCCTCGATTCGCTGGCGCGGCTCCCCGGTGTCGCCCTGGCTGGATTCCGTCACTGTACCGCCTCCGGATCAGCCGCGGCCGGTGTGCTGGCGCAGCGCGTGCTCGCGCACCCGATCGCGGATGTGACCGATGGTCTGCTGCGTCAGGGTCGAGCGGCGCTCGTCCTTGAGTTCTCCGCCGAGGCCGTCGGCCAGGCGGCGACCGGTGGCCAGCATCGCCTCGAAGGCCTCGCCGCCGGGGGCCGGCCCGGGCAGACGCAGGAAGAGCGCGAGGCCGGGGGTGTGGAAGTCGGGATCGCCAGTGCGCTCCAGGGTCCCCGGCTCCACCATGCTGGCGACGCTGAAGACCGCCTCCGGCGGCCCCGCCTCCATTTGCTGGAACCAGTGGTAGATGTCCATGTCGCCGAACTGGAGACCGGCATCGCGCAGCAGTTCACCGAGGGCGTCCCCTGGGAAGACCGACCCCTCCGGCGCCATCACGAACAGAGCCAGGATGAGATCTTCCTCCCCCGGTGGACGGACAACGCCCTCGGCCTTCTCCGGCCGGCGAGAGGCTGGTTCTTCGGGTGCGGCCTCGGCCTCGGTTCCGGGGGGGTGGGTCGTTCGGGGGACCTCGAACCCGGCCGGCTCCCGATCGGCCTCCGCATGCCCCGCTACCGCGTCTTCCCCGGGAGCGTCCCCGGAGGCCCCGGGACGGTGGGCGAACGCATCCTCCGCGCCCTGCCGTTCCGCGACCACGTCCCGTGAAGCGGGCGGCTCGGTCCGGATCCGCGCCGGGTCGGGGATGTCGGTGGCCGGTTCCTCCTCCGGCTCCGCATCCGACTCCCGGGCGACGGCGGCGTCGTCGGTTTCCCCCGATTGCCGGCGACCGCGGCCGGGCTCCTGCGGCGCGTCACGATGCAGGGCCGCTTCGAAGGCGTCCTGGAGCTCTTCCGTGTCGGGCTCCGGATCGCCGCGCTGCTTGCGGGTGCGTCGGGCGACCTGCTCCATCCAGTCGGTATCGTCGAGGAGATCGTCCAGGTCGTCGCCGTGACGACGACGCCAGCGGCCCCAGAGCCAGATGCCCCCGAGCACCAGCACTCCCAGCAGCAACAGTGTCCAGCGCAGTGTATCCATCGGAATTCGCGGCCTTCGGTCAGGCGGACTTCGCCATGGAAGCGGCCTCGTCGACATCCACACTGACGAGCCGGGAAACCCCCGGTTCGTTCATGGTAATGCCGTTGAGTTGTTCCGCCATCTCCATGGTCACCTTGTTATGCGTAATCAGAATGAACTGGGTCCGTTCGGACATTTCGCGAACCAGTTCACAAAAACGTCCCACATTGGCATCGTCCAAGGGTGCGTCCACCTCGTCAAGCATGCAGAACGGCGACGGGTTGAGCTGGAAGAAGGAGAAGACCAGCGCCACGGCGGTCAGGGCCTTCTCTCCCCCGGACAGCTGGTGGATGGAGGAGTTCTGTTTGCCCGGGGGGCGCGCCATCACCGTGACACCGGAATCGAGCAGATCGTCGCCGGTGAGTTCCAGATAGGCGTGCCCCCCCTTGAACAGCCGCGGGAAATAGCCCTTGAGACCATCGTTGACTCGATCGTAGGTCTCCTTGAAACGGGTGCGCGTCTCGCGGTCGATCTTCCGAATGGCGTCTTCCAGGGTCTCCAGGGCACCCACCAGATCCTCGCGCTGCTGATCCAGATAGACCTTGCGCTCCGACTGCTGCTCGTATTCGTCGATGGCGGCCAGGTTGATGGATCCCAGCCGCGAGATGGCCGTTTCCACCTCCTGGAGGCTCTGCTGCCACCGGGCCTCGTCGGCGTCCTCCGGCAGATCCGCCAGCAGGGCATCGCGGTCGTGGCCGGCTTCCTGGATCTGTTCGAGCAGGGATTCCCGGCGGACCCGCAGCTCCTGGGCGCTCATGCGGGCGCGCTCCACCTCCTCGCGCAGGCGCGTGGCGTTCTGCTCCGCCTCGGTGCGCTGTTGCGAGAGTTCGCGGATGGCCTGGTCCACCGCCTCGCTGCGTTCGCGAGCCGCGACCATGGCCGCCTCGACCTCCTGGCGCTGGGTCAGTAGCCGGTCCAGTTCGGCCTGGCGATGTTCCACCGGGTCGTCCTCCTCGGCCAGTGCCCGCTGGAGCTCATCGCGGCGCTCCGAAAACTGTTGCCGCTGACCCTCCAGCCGCTCCAGGGCCTGCTGGATGGAGGCGCGTTCGGTGCGCAGTCCCTGCAGGTGGAGTCGCTGCCGATTCACCGCCTCGCCGGCCTCGCGATGACGCTGGCGCGCCTCTTCCACCGCCCGCTGCAGCGGTTCACGCCGCTCGGCCAGAGCGTCGCGACGGGCAGCCAGCACCTCGCTGCGCTCCAGCGCCTCGTTGAGCTGTTCGCGCACCGCCTCCTGCTCCTCGGCGTTGGCCTCGCGTTCGGCAATCCGTTCACCGATCTCCTGCTCGATCTGTTCAGCGCGGCTGCGCAGCTGTTCCAGCCGTGACTGCCGGGTCTGCTGGCGACTGCGCAGTTCGCTGACCCGGCGGTGCTGTTCGTTGCTCGCGCTCTGCAGACGGTCGCGTTCCTGCTCCAGCTCGCTCTCGCGGTGGCGGCCGGCCTCCAGCGCCTCGTCGCCGCTGGCCAGCTGCTCTTCCAGCCGCTCCATCGTCGCGGCCACCTCGCGCAGGGCCTCCTCGCGCTCGAGGACGCCGCCGCGTTCATCCTGGTCCCGGCGCACTCGCAGCCAGTTGGGACCGAGCCAGAGACCGTCGCGGGTGACCACGCTCTCGCCCGGGGTGAGCTGCTCGCGCAGGGCCAGGGCCGCCGCCAGATCGTCGGCCACCCGCACCCCCGCCAGCAGCGGGGCGACGTCCCACGGGGCATGGACCTTCCCGGCCAGGGTCGCGCCGTCGGGGCCCGCATCGCGACCGGAGCCGCCCGTGTCCAGCAGGGTCACGCCGCCCTCGGTCAGATCGGTGACCGCTCGGGCCAGGGGATCGAGACCGTCGACACAGACCGCCTCCAGGCTGTCTCCCAGCACGGCCTCCACCGCCGGTCCCCAGCCGGCCTCCACGTCGAGCCCCTCGGCCAGGCGCCGGGCCGAGCCGAGGCCCTGACGTTCCAGCCACTGGGAGACGGCGCCATTGTCCTTGCCCAGCGCGGCCTGCTGCAGCGCCTCCAGCGAGGCGTGCCGGCCCCGGGACTGCTGCAATTGCTGGCGCTGTTCGTCCAGCACCCGGGCCGCCGCTCGATTGCCTTCGCGCTGGCTCTCCAGCTCTCCCTGAGCGGTCTCCAGCGCCTTTTGCAGGTCCGTCAGACCGGCCTCGGCCTCGGCCCGTTCGGTGGCGATGGTATGCAATTCCTCGTCGAGCGCGGTGGTGTCCAGCTCCCGCTGTTCTGCCTCCAGGCGCTCCTGCCGACGCAGACCCTCATCGGCGTTGCGTTCCAGATTGTGCAGGGTGTTGCGCGCCACGTCGGCGGTGCGGGTCGGTTCGGCGAGATCGGCAGTGACCGCCTCCCACTCCGTCTGCCATGTTTGCAACGCCTCCTCGGCCTCGGTGACCGCCTCGCGGGCCTCGGCCTCGGCGGCCTCCAGCTGTTCGAGTTCGGGCTCGCCCTCGGCCAGGGCGGCGTCGGTGGTCTCCAGACGCTCGCGATCCTGGCCCAGATGGGCCTCGGCCTCCTCCCAGGCGGTGTCGAGCTGGGCCAGGTCGCGCTCCTGCTGCTCGCGCCGCTCGCGGGCGTGCTGGATGGCCTCCTCCAGCCGCGCGATGTCGGAGCCCACGGCGTAGTAGCGCCCCTGGATCTCGGAGAAGGCGTCGGCTGCCTCGCCCTGCTCGCCGCGGCGCGTCTCCAGTTCCGCCTCCAGGTGGCGCTGGCGCGCGACCTCGGCCTCCATTTCCGTCTCCTTCTCGCCCACGGCGCGGTCGTGCTCGGCGCACTCGTCGTCCAGTACCCGCCAGCGGATCACCTGGAGCTGGCCGCGCAGCTCGCGCTCGCGCGCCTTGAGTTCCTTGTAGCGCTCGGCGGTCTTGGCCTGGCGCTGGAGGTGGGCAAGCTGGCGGTCCAGTTCCTCGCGCAGGTCCTCCAGCCGCTCCATGTTCTCGCGGGTGTGGCGGATGCGGTTCTCGGTCTCGCGGCGACGCTCCTTGTACTTGGAGATGCCGGCGGCCTCCTCCAGGAAGGTCCGCATCTCCTCGGGACGCGCCTCGATAAGGCGCGAGACGGTATTCTGCTGGATGATGGCGTAGGAGCGCGGACCGAGGCCGGTGCCGAGGAAGATGTCGGTAATGTCGCGGCGGCGGCAGCGGGTGCCGTTGAGGTAGTAGTTGGACTGCCCGTCGCGGGTCACCACACGGCGCACGGCGATCTCGTTGTAGTGGGCGTACTGGCCGCCGGCACCGCCGTCGCTGTTGTCGAAGACCAGCTCCACCGAGGCCTGGCCCACCGGCTTGCGCGACGACGAGCCGTTGAAGATGACGTCGGCCATGGCCTCGCCGCGCAGATGGCGCGCCGACGACTCCCCCATCACCCAGCGCACGGCGTCGATGACGTTGGACTTGCCGCAGCCGTTGGGCCCCACGACCCCGACCAGTTGACTGGGCATGGGGATGGAAGTGGGATCCACGAAGGACTTGAATCCGGCCAGTTTGATCGTGCTCAGGCGCATCGGCTTCGGCGGCTTCCGGTAACGGCGGCTGGGACGTTGCTCATGAGCCGCCGATTCTGCGTTAAAATGATCGGCTTTCCAAGCCAGCGAGAGGGCGAAAGATGGCCACCCTGCCGAGCCGGGAACTGGAAACGTTCCCCAACCCCACGCCGGAGCGGGATTACCTCATCCGTTTCACCGTCCCGGAGTTCACCTGTCTCTGTCCGAAGACCGGTCAGCCGGACTTCGCTACCTTCTTCATCGACTACATCCCGGAGGCGACCTGCGTGGAGCTGAAGTCGCTGAAGCTGTACATGTGGTCATTCCGCGACGAGGGGGCTTTCCACGAAGCGGTGACCAACCGCATCACCGACGACATCGTCGATCTCATCGCGCCACGCTTCCTGCGGGTGACCGGACGGTTCAACGTCCGGGGCGGGATCTACACCGATGTCACCAGCGAACACCGTCGCGACGGCTGGGAGCCCGCCGCGCCGGTGAACCTGCCGCCCCGGGAGTGAGCGGTGTGGCGGGGGTGCGCATCGGCCTCGATTTCGGGACCTCCGGGTGTCGCGGAGTCGCCCTGGATGACAGCGGTTCGGTCCGCGCACTGGCGCGCGTGGCCATGCCGGAGCCGGAGCGCCGGGATGCGGCGGTGGAACAGGCGCCGGGGATCTGGTGGACAGCGCTGGAGGAGGTGGTCGCGGCGCTGATGGCGCAGCTCGACGGCGCGCCGGTGGCCGGCATCGCCATCGACGGCACCTCGGGGACGCTGCTGCTGACCGACGCCGACGGCGAACCGCTGACCCCGGCACTGCTCTACAACGACGCCCGCGCCACTGCCGAGGGGGCGCGCATCGATGCCGTGGCCCCGGCTGCCAGCCCCGTGCGTGGCGCCGCCACCGCCCTCGCCCGCCTGCTCTGGCTCCATACCCACGGCGGCGCCGCTCGGCCGACAGCCCACGCCCTGCACCAGGCCGACTGGCTGGCCGGACGGCTGTGCGGAAACTTCGGCCACAGCGACGCCAACAATGCCCTGAAACTGGGCTGGGACCCGGCCACCGGCGACTGGCCCGCCTGGCTGAGGGCGCTGCTCGAGCACGAGGGGGTGCCGAGCGCGTGGCTGCCCCGGGTCCACAGCCCCGGTACGCCCCTGGGCACGGTTCCCGCCGACGTGGCCGAGCGCCTCGGTCTGCCGGCGGGCGTGAGGGTGGTCGCCGGGACCACCGACAGCACCGCCGCGGTGCTGGCCGCCGGTGCCCGCGAGCCGGGGGACGCGGTGACCATCCTCGGCTCGACCCTGGTGCTGAAGGTGGTCGGCGAACAGCCGGTGGCCGATGCCGATGCCGGGATCTACAGCCAGCCCTTCGGCGACTTCTGGTTGATGGGCGGGGCCTCGAACAGCGGCGGGGCGGTGCTGCGCGAACACTTCAGTGACGCCCGCATGACAGAACTGGAACCCCGGCTGGATCCGGCCACCCCGACCGGTCTCGACTACTACCCCCTGCCCGCGCCGGGCGAGCGCTTCCCGGTCCGCGATCCCGGACTCGCCCCGCGACTGGAACCGCGCCCGGCGGATGACAGCCGATTCTTCCAGGGGCTGCTGGAGGGCGTGGCGGCCATCGAGGCGGCGGGGTACCAGCGGCTGGCAGAACGGGGGGCACCGACGCCCCGACGCGTCCTTACCCTGGGCGGCGGCGCGCGCAACGCGGCCTGGACGGCCATCCGGCAGCGCGTGCTCGGCATCCCGGTGATCGCGGTGGCGGACGCCGAGCCGGCAGCGGGCACGGCGACCCTGGTCGCTCAGAGTTCGCGGTAGCCCCAGAGGTAGGGGACATTGAACGGGATGTGGCTCGGCGGACGCCCCATCCCCTTGATGGCGAACTCGGACTGGCTGGTGTCGCGGCGTAGCGGCTGAGCGTAGAAACGCCCCTGCTCGCTGGCCAGAGCCGCGACCTCGGGGGTCATCGGCTGGCCGCCGCGCCGGATGACCAGGCCCGCCTCGCCGTTGGCAAGCTTGACGAAGGAGCCCGGCGGGAAGAACCCCACCTCCTTGATGAAGAGCTGGGCCAGATCGGCCGAGATCACCTGGCCGTCCTCCATGAACAGCTTGCGCAACGCCTCGCGCGGCATCAGCCCCTTGCGATACTTTCGCCCGGAGATCATGGCATGGTAGCGATCGGCGATGGCCATGACCCGCGCCTCCTCGATGAAGGCCTCGCCCTTGAGGCCCCGGGGATACCCCCCGCCGTCGAGGCGTTCGTGGTGCTGCAGGATGATCTCGAGCCAGAGATCATCCTCGACCCCCAGGTTCCGGAGGTGTTTCACCGCCCGTGCGGGATGGTCGTGGATGGCCTGCCGCTGCTCCTCGGTCAGGGGTTCGGCCTGAGCCACCAGGCGGCGTTGCAGACCCAGCATGGCAAGGTTGGCGGTCAGCGAGGCGGCGACCAGGGAACGGCGTTCCGGTTCCGCCTTTTCCAGGCGGCGGGCGACGAGCTCGGAAAGCAGGGCCACGTACAGGGTGTGGTTGACGACATAATCTTCCTGATTCACCAGATGGCAGGCCCCCAGAGCGGCATCGACATCGCGACCCACGAGCTCCTGGATCCCCTCTGCGAAGCGGAGAACCCGTTTTTCCATCGCTTTCGGATCGTCCGGCTTGATCAGGGCCTTCAGCATGCCGTTCAGCCGGCGCAGAAACTCGTCGACGCGAGCGAAAGGGTTGGAGGTGGATCCCGTCATCGGATCCTTGCCCACCGGGGTTACATTGACCTGCCGGGTCCCCCCGATTTTGCGCTGATTCCCCTCCGAAGACAGTTTCCGGGCCTGTTCCTCGGACTCGATGAGGGTGCCGGCATCCATGAGAAGCACGCCCTTGGCGTCGTAGACATCCCACGGCAGGGGCTTTCCGGTCTGGATTTCACCCTCGCCCACCTGCACAAGACGTTCTTCACGGCTCTCTGCCAGCTCGCCTATCTTCTTCATGGGTCGGATACGCTCCGGGTGGCCCGAACAGGGGAGCCACTCACTTCACTTGTAGTTCGCGCCACAGGATACGCAGGTTAAGGGGTCACCCACGTTGTGACAAGGAATCGGCATGCCAGCTCCGCAGCCTGGCCAGGTCCACAGGTGGCACCCGTTCACCACTGGCCTCTTCAACGGGCCAGTGCCCTGGCTCACCGAGATCGGACAACACGGCCACGGCGTCGGTAAAGTCCTGTGCTCGGGTATAGTCGTTGACCGTTATGACGGTCGTCAAACCCGCCGCCCGCGCCGATTGCAGACCGGGATCCGAATCTTCCACCGCCAGTGCGGCCGCTGGTGACACGCCCAGTTGCTCCAGGGCATAGTCGTAGATATCGGGCGCCGGCTTCTTTGCCGGGACCACATCGCCGGCGGCAATGACCTCGAACCAATCCAGCGCCGCCGCACCCAGCGCATGGGTCATCAAGGCAGTGACGTTCTCCGGCGTAGTGGTGGTGGCAATGCCGAGGCGCAGGCCGGCATCCCGCGCCTCGCGCAGCAACCGCTCGACGCCCGGCCGGAGCGGGATGGCGCCCTCGGCAAGCATCCCGGTGTAGTGGCGAGTCTTCGCGGCGTGGAGTTCTGCGATGTACCCGTCGGCATCCTCCGGAAGCCGGACATCCGGACGATGGGCCTCCAGATAACGGCGGATCCGCTCCTTGCCACCGGTCACCGCCAGCAATTCGCCATACAGCGGCACCGACCAGTGCCAGTCCAGACCGGCCTCGGCAAAGGCACGGTTGAAGGCGACTCGATGACCATCACGCTCGGTATCGGCCAGTGTCCCGTCAACGTCGAACAACAGGGCTTCGAGTTCCACGCGGCATTTCTCCGGTTCAGGGAAAGCGTGAACCTTACCCAGAGTCGTCGAGGCCGTAAACGGGAACAGCGGCACTGTTCGGCCCGTGCCCGCCCCCCGGGGCATGTGAACCACGACGCGGTGACGAGGCGTTCGAATCACGAGACGTGAAGTTCGCCGCGACTGGATGGGAGGAAGTGCGACTCAGGCCGCCTTGCCTTCAACCACTTCGGAGACCAGGGAGTCGGCCCAGCCGATGGCCTCGAGATAATGCTGGCGGAGAGTCGACAGCGGGATCCCGGTATTCAGCCGTTCCAGGTCCTCCCATTCCGCCTGTTCATAGGCGAGGACCACCTGAAGGACAACACCGACACTGCCTTGCCCGGTAAGCAGCGCCTCGCAGACCTGTTCACTCAGCGGCAATTCGTCGAGGATGGCGTCCATGGATTTGTCCACGAGCGCATCCAGGTTCGAGAACAGGCCTGCGGTGAAGTACGTTCCGGGATCCACTCCGCTGTCCACGACGCCACCCACCAGCTCGGCCATGCGTGCCCGCACCGCGGAGTTGCGCACCAGTTCCATCGGCTTGTCGTCGATGTTCGACAGCGCCAGCAGGCTCGCCCAGTTGCGCACCGCATCCAGTCCCAGAAGCATCAGTGCGCGGGAGATGGATTCCACGCGAGTGGACAGGGCGAAGGCCGCCGAATTGATCAGCCGGATCAGGCGATAGGAAAGGGTCACATCCTGACTGATCAATTGTTCCAGTTTACCGATATCGGCCTCTTCACGCTGCAGCTCGCTGAGCAGCTGCATCAGGGCCAGCCGGTTGGTGGGCAGGTGTTTTCCCTTGATGATGTTGGGCCGGCAGAAGAAATAGCCCTGATAGAGGTCGAAACCCAGGTGCTGGCAGTACTCGAATTCGCCGTAGGTCTCCACCTTCTCCGCCAACAGCAACTGATCGTCTCTGCGCAGCCGCTGGACGTGCTCGGCCAGGCCCGCCTCGTCCATCTGAGTGATGTCGATCTTGATGATGTTGGCCAGATCGACCAGCGGCTGGAGATGGGGACTGTAGACGAAGTCATCCAGAGCAATGGTGTAGCCCTGTTCACGCAGTTTGCGGATGGATTCCACCAGTTCCGGGGTGGGCTCGATGTCCTCCAGGATCTCCAGCACCAGGTTACCGGAACTCTTCGGCAGCGGATACTCGCCCATCAGAAAGGCCGGCGTCAGATTGACGAAGGCCTTGTGCCGGCCGACGATCGAGTCCAGACCGATCTCGATGAAGGTGTTGTAGAGCACCTGACTGGTGGCGTGGTTGCCATCCACGACATTGGCCTGGCTCGCACCCGCTTCCCGAAAGAGGAGTTCGTAGGCTCGCACGTTCATCCGATGGTCGTAGATCGGCTGGCGTCCCACCATGACCTCCGTGGTCTCTCCTCCTGCTTCCATCCGTACCACCTCTCACATCGTTCGGGACCTTTCGTTCATCATAACGCAGTACCCGGCTGCGTTGACCGGTTCGTGAACCGAATGGCTGACTAGTGACCAAGTGGCACGGCGTCGGCTTTTCTGCAATGGTCCTTCAATCATCCTGAAACATCCGGGATGGTTTCCATCTGCGGATTCACTCCGGCTCCGTCGGGGAACGGCCGTGAGCCCGTCGGATGGATGCCCCCTTTTCTTGCCAGACAGGCCTGTTCTCTGGTATAGAGTTGCGCCTTTCGAATTCGAGCATACGTACCCGAGGAGGGGACCATGGCAGAAGCCGACAAGAAGGATGCAGAAAACCTGGTGAACGGGATCGCCCCCTATCAGGAAGAGGCGGGCGAGGAGTACATGAACCCGCAGCAGGAAGAACACTTCCGCAACATCCTTCAGAGCTGGAAGCGGGAACTGATGGAGGAGGTGGATCGGACCGTTCACCACATGCAGGACGAGGCGGCCAACTTCCCCGACCCCAACGACCGCGCCAGTCAGGAATCCGAGTTCACCATGGAACTGCGGACCCGCGATCGGGAGCGCAAACTGATCGGCAAGATCGACGAAGCGCTGAACAAGCTGGAAGAAGGCGACTATGGCTACTGCGAGGCGTGCGGCGTCGAGATCGGGATCCGTCGCCTCGAGGCGCGCCCAACCGCTACCCTCTGCATCGACTGCAAGACCCTCGACGAGGTGCGCGAACGCCAGCGCGGCTGAGCGCATCCGGGCGAAACGGTCCCATGACACCGGCTCCCGTCTGTCGTGGCCGCTTCGCCCCGTCCCCCACCGGCCCCCTCCATTTCGGCTCCCTGGTCGCCGCACTGGGCAGTTATCTGCCCGTTCGGCGCGCGGGTGGTGAATGGCTCGTGCGCATGGAGGATCTGGATGAACCGCGCACCGTGCCCGGGGCTGCCGATGCCATCCTGCGCGGTCTGGAACGCTTCGGGCTGACCTGGGACGGGCCGGTGGTCCGGCAGAGTGCCCGCAAAGCACATTACCAGCACGCCCTGGACCGGCTTATCGAGCTGCAACGAGCCTACCCCTGCGCCTGCAGCCGCGCCGAGGAACGCGCCGCTGCCGAGGCCATGGGGTTGCCGCGCGGCGTCTATCCCGGCACCTGCCGCGCCGGGCTCGGCGGCCGGCCGGCGCGTTCCTGGCGGTTCCTGGTCCAGGGCCTGCCACCGGTGCATTTCACCGACGCCACCCTGGGGGCCCAACGTCAGGATGTCACGGCCGAAGTGGGCGATTTCACCATCCGTCGGGCCGATGGCCTGTTCGCCTACCAACTGGCCGTGGTGGTGGACGACGCCGACGCCGGGATCACCGAGGTGGTGCGCGGCGCCGATCTGCTCGACTCGACCGCGCGCCAGATCCTGCTCCAGAACGCCCTCGGTCTGTCGACCCCCGGCTATCGCCACCTGCCGGTGGCGGTCAATGCCGCCGGCGAAAAGCTGAGCAAGCAGACCGGCGCCCCCCCGGTGGACGACACCATCCCCGGACGACCACTCTGGCAAGCCCTGGACGTCCTCGGTCAGGATCCGCCGGCCGAGCTCCATGGTGCCGGGCCCGACGAGCTGCTGCCGTGGGCCGTTTCGGCCTGGGAACCGTCACGGATACCGTGCGGAACCCGAGCAGTTCTCGACTGACGCCCTCCGGCACACTTCTCACGAAAGGCCCACTCTGTTACTTTCCGTAACACACCGTCAGCCATGGTAGACGCCATGCCGGCCCCCCGTCCGGAACGCACCGACCGTGCGCTCATCGCCCTGCTCCTCGGCCTGGCCCTGTTCGCCTCGCCGCTGCTGCTGTTATGGGCGCGCCCCGCCGCCGGCTGGTTCACGCCCTACCTGATCTGGGGTGGCCTGCTCGCGGCCGGCTACCTGCTGCTGCGCCAGCGAGGCGATCATGACCGTTGATGTCGCCCTGCTCTTCGCAGTGGCCTTCGGCTACCTGTCGCTGCTGTTCGTGATCGCCCATGTCACCGATCGGGGACTGCTGCCCCCCCGACTGGTCCAGCATCCGGTGATCTACATCCTCGCCCTGGGAGTCTACGCCACCACCTGGAGCTTCTACGGCAGCGTCGGCTACGCCGCGGATCACGGCTTCAATTTCCTGACCATCTATCTGGGCCCCACCCTCGTCTTTCTGCTGACGCCGGTTCTGCTGCTGCCCATCCTGCGCCTGACCCGGGAGCATCAGCTCACCTCCCTGGCCGATCTGTTCACCTTCCGCTACCGCAGTCAGCTGGCCGGGGTGGTCGTGACTCTGTTCATGCTCGTCGGGACCCTGCCCTATCTGGCTTTGCAGATCCGAGCGGTGACCGAATCGGCCCAGGTACTGACCCAGAAGACGCCGCCACAGACCCTGGCGCTGGGCTTCTGTGCCCTGCTCGTCCTGTTCGCCACCCTGTTCGGCACGCGCCATGTTGCCCCCGGCGAGCGGCACGACGGGCTGGTCATGGCCGTCGCCTTCGAGTCGGTGGTCAAACTGTCGACGCTGCTGGCGGTGGGCCTGTTCGCCCTGTTCGGAGTCTTCGGCGGACCGCTCGGTCTCGGCGAATGGCTGGAGGCCAACCCCCAAGCGCTGGAGGCGATGTACACGCCGATGCACGACGGCGCCTGGACCAGCCTGCTGCTGCTCGCCTTTGCCGCCGCGTTCCTGCTGCCGCGCCAGTTCCACATGGCCTTCGCCGAGGCGCCGTCGGAACGGGCGCTGCGAACCGCAGCCTGGGGCTTCCCGCTGTTTCTGTTGTTGCTCAATCTGGCCATCCCGCCGATCCTCTGGGCCGGCCAGGCCACCGAGGCACCGGGGTCGCCGGACTACCACGTGCTGGTGCTGCCGCTCTCCCAGGGCAATGACCTGCTGACCCTCGCCGCCTTCATGGGTGGCGTCTCGGCCGCCAGCGCCATGGTCATCGTCACCACTCTGGCCCTGGCGGCGATGGTGATGAACCACCTGTTGCTGCCGGCCAGCCTGCCCCAGCGCCCGGCCGAGAGCGGTAACCTCTACCGCTGGCTGACCTGGAGTCGACGCGTGGTCATCGCCCTGATCATTCTGGCCGGCTACGCCTTCTATCGGCTGCTGGAGCATCGCGAGGGGCTGGTGGAGATGGGGCTCATCTCCTTCGTCGCCGTGGCCCAGTTCCTGCCCGGGATCATCGGTCTGCTCTTCTGGGCCCGGGCGACCCGGCACGGATTTGTCGGCGGACTGCTCGGCGGCGCTACGGTCTGGGCCGTACTGCTGTTGCTCCCGCTGCTGGAAAACGCCGGACTCCTGACCACGGGTTTCGACGCCCAGGCGGCCCTCGGGCTGGCGGACGCCGATCCCTGGTTCGTGGCCACCGCCGCGACCCTGTTGGTCAACGGCACCCTGTTCATCCTGTTGAGCCTGCTGACCCGCCCCACCGCCGCCGAGGAACAGAGCGCCCGTCTCTGTCTGCGCTCCGGCGAGACCGAGGAAATCGGCGTGGTCACCGCCACCTCCGCTGGCCAGTTCGCCGACCGCCTCGCCGAGGCCGTGGGCGAGGATGTAGCACGCCGCGAGGTCCGGCGCGCCCTGAAGGATCTGGACCTTTCCCCCGACGAGGACCAGCCGGAGGCACTGACCCGGCTGCGTCGCCAGATCGAGCGCAATCTCTCCGGTCTGATGGGGCCACTACTGGCACGGATGATCGTCGACGAGCGTCTGCATCTGGAGCCCCGCGCCCAGATTGCGCTGGCCGACACCGTGCGCCACATCGAGGCGCGTCTGGAGGATTCCCACACCGAACTCCGGGGCCTCTCGGTGCAGCTGGACGCCCTCCGGCGCTACCATCGGCAGGTGCTGCACGATCTGCCGCTGGGTGCCGCGACCATCAGTGGCGACGGCGAGGTCATCCACTGGAACCAGGCGCTGGAAGCGCTCACCGGCCTCGCCTCCGATGACGTGGTGGGACGTCCTCTGGCCGAACTGCGCCCCCCCTGGGGGGGACTGCTCAGCGGCTTCCTGCGCGCCGACGAGGAGTCGCTGCGCAAGGTCCAGGTGGCCCATAACGGCCGGACCCGCTGGTTCAACCTGCACAAGGCCGCCATCGAGGTGGAGGGCGCCGGCACGGTGCTGCTGTTGGAGGATCTCACCGACCTCCAGAGTCTCGAGGCCGAACTGGCCCACAACGAACGCCTCGCCTCCATCGGTCGACTCGCCGCCGGGGTGGCCCACGAGATCGGCAACCCGGTCACCAACATCGCCTGCCTCGCCCAGGATCTGGACACCACCGCTCCGGAGGGCTGCCGCGACGGACTGCGCCAGATCCGCGACCAGACCGAGCGGATCGGCGCCATTGTTCAGTCGCTGCTGCGTTTCAGCCACGGCGGCGATCGGGAGGGGCACCACCCGACGCCCGTGGCCGTGGCACCGCTGGTGGAGGAAGCGGTCCGGCTGGTGAGTCTGTCCCATGCCGGACGCCGGGTCGCCTTCCAGCGCGACATCCCGCAGGGATTCTACCTCCACGGTGACGAACCGCGCCTGCTGCAGGTCCTGGTCAACCTGCTCAACAACGCCGCCGACGCCTCCCCCGACGGCGGAATCATCGAGGTCACCGCCGAACGGACCGCCGCCGGCATCGAGCTGGACATCTTCGACGAGGGCGGCGGCATCGCCCCCGAGGACATGTCGCGTCTGTTCGAGCCCTTTTTCACCACCAAGCCACCGGGACAGGGGACCGGAATCGGACTGGCGGTGGTCTATGCCATCATCCAGGCCCACGACGGCACCATCCAGTTCGAGAGCCGCCCCGGTGAGGGCACGCGCGCGCACCTGAGCCTGCCGGCCGCCAGCGGGGCCCCACAGACCACCGCGATGGAGACGATGCCATGAGCCATCTGCTGATCATCGAGGACGAGGCCATCACCCGCGACAGCCTGGTCCGGGTTCTGGAACGGGCCGGCCATCGCGTCACTGCGGTGGCGGATCGGGCGACCGCTGAGGCGGCGCTGACCGACGCCACCTTCGATCTGGTCCTCACCGACTTGCGCCTGCCCGATGGTCAGGGCACCGCGATCATCCCCCGTACCGAGGCCCCGGTCATCGTCCTCACGAGCTACGCCAGTGTGCGCTCGGCGGTGGAGTCGATGAAGGAGGGAGCGGTGGACTACATCGCCAAACCGTTCGACCACGACGAACTGACCCTCCTGGTGGAACGCACCCTGCGCCAGGGCGAGCTGGAACGGGAGAACGCCGCGCTGCGTGGTGAGCTGGCGCGTCATCGACCCACCTCGGGCATGATCGGCGAGAGCCCCGCGATGCAGACGGTCTTCGATCGCATCCGGCGCGTCGCGCCCACCGACACCACCGTGCTGGTGCTCGGCGAATCCGGGACCGGAAAGGAACTGGTGGCACGCGCCATCCACGAACAGAGTCCACGCAGGCAGGGACCCTTGATCAACGTCAACTGCGCGGCGATCCCCTCCGGCCTCATCGAGTCGGAACTCTTCGGCCATGAAAAGGGGGCGTTCACCGGCGCCGACAGTCGCCACCACGGACTGGTGGAGGCGGCCGAGGGCGGCAGCCTCTTCCTCGACGAGATCGGCGAATTGCCGCTGGAGGCTCAGGCGCGGCTACTGCGGGTCCTCCAGGCCGGCGAGGTGCGTCGGGTCGGGGCGAACCAGGCCCGGCACGTGGACGTGCGCCTGCTGGCGGCCACCCATCGCGACCTCCAGTCGCTGGTGGCCGCCGGCGACTTCCGCGAGGACCTCTACTATCGCCTCCACGTCATGGAGATCCGTCTGCCGCCATTGCGCGAACGCGGCGACGACGTCCCCGCGCTGGCGCGCGAACTCCTCGACCGATCCTGTCACCGCCTCAACCGCCCGCCGATGACACTCACCGACTCCGCACTGGCAACCATCGCGGCACACCCGTGGCCGGGCAATGTGCGCGAGCTGGAGAACACCCTGGAACGGGCCGTGATCCTCGCCGACGGCCAGACACTGGACACCGACGATCTGGGCCTGACCACGGCTCGGAGCCGACAACCGAGCCTCGACGAGCTCTCTCTCGACGACTATTTTGTCCATTTCGTGCGCGAACACGAGGGCCAGCTCACCGAAACCGAGCTGGCACGCCGTCTGGGGATCAGCCGCAAGACCCTCTGGGAACGACGCCAGCGGCTCGGGATCCCACGCCGGGCCTGATTCCCGAGAATGGTCGGATGGTATCCAACGGGCGCGGCTTTCGGTAACATTGGCGTCATCCGCGTGAACTCCTGAACCGAACCACGCCACGTCCGATCATTCCTGAAACCGTGGTACATGACACCTATGGTCGAACCAACGGATCTCGACAACAGCCCCGAGGAGCAGAACGACCTGGACGGGGCGGTGCAAGGGACCGCAGACCCGAAAGGGACGGCGCCGGACGACTCCTCGAACGAGGAGGAACAGCGGCCCCTGCGCCTGGTCGGCGACCCCGACTATGAAAAGTTCATGATTCGCTCCCAGATGGAGCGGGTCAGCCTGCTGCGCCAGCTGCAGAAGGAAGCCCACCAGTTCTCCGCCTATTACAGTGACGAGACCGGGCATTTCCTGCTGACTTCGATCATCCATGTCGATCCCAAGCGCGACATGCTGATCATGGAACGTTCGGGCGACGAGAAGGCGAATCAGCGCCTGCTGGAAGCCGATCACGTCCTGTTCGACACCAAGCACAACCACGCCACCACCCAGTTCGTTGCCTCGGACATCCAGGCCGCTCGCCTCAAGGGCGAACCCGTCTTTCTAATGCCGCTCCCGACCGAAGTGCTGCGCCTGCAGCGTCGCGAGGCCTTTCGCGCGCCCGTTCCTCAAGGCATCGAAGACAAGGCGATCTGCACCATTAGCGACATTCACGGCGAGCAGCACACACTGGATGTACAGGACATTTCAATCGGCGGGATCGGGCTGGTGGATCACGAGTGCGCCATCGAAGTGGAACGCTTCCAGGTCGTCGAGGGCGCCGAGCTCTATCTGCCGGAACAAGGCACGATGCATCTGAATCTGGAGATCCGCGGCGTCTTCGACACCACCCTGACCAACAGTCGCACCGTTCGCCGCGTGGGTTGCGCCTTCCACAACCTGCGAGGGGGGACCGAATCCCGGATCCAGCGTTACATCCACAAGCTGGAAGTCGAACGGCGTAACAAGTAGAACCGTACTGTTACATTCCGTAACACCTCGATGTTACCCTGCGTAACGATGCCCGGGGAACCCCTCCTCAACCTACTGAAAAACGAGAAGTAATTTCTGGCACACATCCTGCCTTGTCGTTCGTGGCCATGCCCGGCAGCCACCCGACGAGCCGATGATGACGGAGAGCGACCCCCTCCAGCCCACGGTGGACTTCCTCCGCCGCCACGCTCCCTTCGCCGACATGAGCGGAGCCGATCTCCAGTGGCTGGCACGGCGGCTGAAACTGACCTTCTTCCCGCGAGGCGAGCTGCTGACCGCTCCGGAACAGGGCGAGGCGGAACTCTTCTACATCATCAAGCAGGGTCGCGTGCGCGGCGAGGCCGGTGGCGACGCCGAGGCCTGGGAGCTGGTCACCGGCGAATGCTTTCCCATCGGCGCCCTGCTTTCCCGCCGGCCGGTCCACACACGCCACCGGGCCGTGGAGGACACCTTCTGCTTCGAGCTGCCGCGCGACGATTTCGACGCCCTGCGTGAACGCAGCCCGCTCTTCCAGGACTTCTGCGGCCGCCGGCTGGCCAACCTGCTGGACCAGGCCCTGCGCCGCCACAGCCGCGAAGAGCCGGGCATGGCCACCTTCTCCACCTCGTTGCAGGCCCCGCTGGGCGAGCTGGTCTCCCCCGACACCACCATGGTCGCGCATAGCGCGCCGCTCTCCGAAGCGCTGCAACGGCTGGCGAGCATTCCCATGGGTGCGGTCGCGGTCGTGGACGAGACCGGCGCCCCGCGCGGCCTGCTGACCACGCACGCGGTCATCCATCGCCTGGTCCTCCCGCAACGCCCACTGGGGACCGCGCTGGCCGAGGTGATGGAGGAAGACCCGCTGCTCCTGGAGGCGGATCAGCCGGCCTGGGTCGCCGCCCGCGCCATGGCCGAGCACGGGCGCGAGCATGTCTGCGTGGTGGACAACGGTGCCCTGCTGGCGGTGGTCAACGAGGAGGCCCTGTTCAGCACGCGCTCGGTGAGCGTGGTCGGCCTCGCCCGTGCCATCGACGATGCCCCGGACATGGAGACCCTGATCGCTCTGCAGGGCGACCTGCACCGGCTCATCGACCAGCTGCTGGCCCAGGGCACCGGCGCCGCCGCCAGCGCGCGGCTCATCGCGACCCTCAACGACCACGTCACCCGGGCGGTGATCCGGCTGAACCTCGCCGACCACGGCAGGCCGCGAACCCCCTTCACATGGCTTGCCTTCGGCAGCGAGGGGCGGGGCGAACAGACCCTCAAGACCGATCAGGACAACGGCATCCTGTTCGAGCCGGTGGCCGGGATCGACCTCGAGGAACAGCGCCGCGAGCTGCTCTCTCTGGCGGAGGCCATCAACCATGACCTGGCGCGGGTCGGCTTCCCCCTCTGTCCCGGCAACATCATGGCCTCGAACCCGGAATGCTGCCTGAGCACGTCGGAATGGCGCGCGCGTTTCGAGCGCTGGCTGGAACAGGGCACGCCGCAGCACCTTCTCAATGCCACCGTCTTCTTCGATTTCCGGGTGCTCTGGGGCGAAGAACATCCCGCCACGGAGTTGCGTGACTGGCTGCTCGGGGCCACCGCGCAGAACGATCGGTTCCGCCGCCAGCTGGCCGAAAGCGTGCTGCGCAACCGCCCACCGCTCGGGCTGTTCCGCGATTTCAAGCTCAGCCACGACGCCCAGGGCCGCAGCGGTCTCGATCTGAAGGTCCAGGGCCTGACCCCGTTCGTTGACGCCGCCCGGTTGCAGGCACTGACCCTCCGGTCATCAGCCACCAACACCCTCGATCGGCTGCAGGCCATGACCGACACCGGCGAGGCACCGGCCGAGGACGTCGCCGCCTGGCGCGACGCCTACGAATTCATCCAGTGGCTGCGCATGCAGCACCATCGCCGCCAGGCCGGCGCCGGGGAACCGCTGGACAACTGGATCGACCCGGACGACCTCAACGAACTGGACCGCCGCATCCTCAAGGAGGCGTTCCGACAGGCGCGCAAACTGCAGTCGCGCATCGCCCTGGCCTATCAACTCTAGGACTTCCAACCGGCAGGGAGCCGATGGAACACCGCCGCCCCGGCGGTAAAACGGGGAAGACGGTTTGTCCTCCGGGACGACATCAAGACCATAAGAGGAGAGAGAGGAATGACAACAATCGACAATGAACAGGCGACGGCCTACTGGAAGGCGAACGTCCGCCTTCTGCTGGGCTGTCTCGTCGTATGGTTCATCGTGTCCTTCGGCTTCGGGATCCTTCTGGTGGACGCGCTGAACACCATCAGTCTCGGCGGCTATCCGCTGGGCTTCTGGTTCGCCCAGCAGGGTTCCATCTTCACGTTCATCGTCCTGATCTTCTTCTACGCGTGGAAGATGAATCAGCTCGATCGCAAGTTCAACGTCTACGAGGACTAAGGGGCCGCCATGGAACTTCAAACTCTCATCTGGCTGTTCGTGGGCGCGTCCTTCGCGCTCTACATCGGGATCGCCATCTGGTCGCGCGCCAGCTCCACCAGCGAGTTCTACGTCGCCAGCAAGGGCATCCACCCGGTCGCCAACGGCATGGCCACGGCGGCCGACTGGATGTCTGCGGCCTCGTTCATCTCCATGGCCGGTCTCATCGCCTTCATGGGCTACAGCGGTTCGACCTATCTGATGGGCTGGACCGGCGGCTATGTGCTGCTGGCCCTGCTGCTGGCACCGTACCTGCGCAAGTTCGGCAAGTTCACGGTGCCGGACTTCATCGGTGACCGGTTCTACTCGCAGACGGCCCGCACCGTGGCGGTCATTGCCCTGCTGGTGATCTCCATCACCTACATCATCGGGCAGATGCGCGGCGTCTCCATCGCCTTCTCCCGTTTCCTGGAGATCGAGCTGTTCTGGGGCATGGTCGTCGGCATGGCGGTGGTCTTCAGCTACACCGTGCTCGGCGGCATGAAGGGCATCACCTACACCCAGATCGCCCAGTACGTGGTGATGATCTTCGCCTACACCGTGCCGGCGATCTTCATCTCCTTCCAGCTCACCGGCTGGCTGCTGCCGCAGGTCGGCCTCGGCGCCACCGTCGCCGACGGCAGCGGGCAGTTCATGCTGGATCGGCTGGACCAGGTGATGGTGGACATCGGTTTCGCCGAGTACACCACCAACAGCGCGTTCGACACGCTGAACATGTTCCTGCTGACCATGGCGCTGATGATCGGCACCGCCGGTCTGCCCCACGTCATCGTCCGCTTCTTCACCGTGCCGCGGGTGCGTGACGCCCGGAAGTCGGCCGGCTGGGCGCTGGTCTTCATCGCCATCCTCTACACCACCGCCCCGGCGGTCGGTGCCCTGTCCATCTACAACCTGGTGAAGACGGTCCACACCGGTGACGAGATCGCCACGGAGTCGACCCTCGCCTACGAGGACCGGCCGGAGTGGATGCGCACCTGGCAGGATACCGGGCTGATCACCTACGAGGACAAGGCCGATGATGGTCGCATCAACTTCTACAACGACAGTAACGAGGAGTTCAACGCCTTCGCCGAGGAGGAGTACGGCTGGCAGGGCAACGAGCTGGAAGTGGACCGTGACATCATGGTGCTGGCCAACCCGGAGATCGCCAACCTGCCCAACTGGGTGATCGCCCTGGTGGCGGCGGGCGGCATCGCGGCGGCGCTCTCCACGGCGGCCGGGCTGCTGCTGGTGATCTCGTCGTCCATCTCGCATGACCTGCTCAAGCGCATCATCGCGCCGAACATCAGCGAACGACACGAGCTCCGGGCGGGCCGGATCGCCATGACGCTGGCCATCCTGCTGGCCGGTTATCTGGGGCTCAATCCACCCGGCTTCGCGGCGGAGGTGGTGGCACTGGCCTTCGGGCTCGCCGCCTCCTCCCTGTTCCCGGTGCTGATGATGGGGATCTTCTACAAGCGGATGAATCGCCAGGGCGCCGTCGCCGGCATGCTCGCCGGCCTCGGCACCACCCTCGCCTACATCTTCATCTACAAGGGCTTCCTGTTCATCCCCGGATGGAACCTGTTCCCGGACACCGCCGAGTTCTGGCTGTTCGGTATCAATACGCAGGGCTTTGGGACCATCGGGGCCATCATCAACGTGGTTGTCGCCGTGGCGGTGTCGAAGTCGACGGCGCCGCCGCCCGATGACATCCAGAAGATGGTGGAGGACGTCCGCGTGCCCAAGGGGGCCGGCGGCGCCTCGATGGACCACTGAGACACGCCCGGAGGACGGCATGGAACTGACGGACATTCGTGATTTCCTGGGAACCGTGCCGTCCTTCGACGCGCTGTCGGAGGGAACCCTGAACGAGCTGGCCGGGCGGCTGGAAGTCCGCTACCACCGCCGCGGCCGGCCGTTCCCTCCCGAGGATGACGATTCGGCGGGCCTCTACATCCTCCGTTCCGGGGCCATCGAGCTCCGGGACGCGGATGGCGGCCTGCTGGATCGCCTCGACGAGGGGGCCCTCGTCAATCTCTGCGAGGGACACCTCGATGATGGAGTCCGCTCCGGACAGGTCAGCGAAGACGCCCTGGTCTATCGTCTGTCCTGTCCCGAGCTGGCTCGCCTGAGCCGGGAAGACCCGGCGCTGGCCACCGCCGTGGCCGGCAGCGAGCGCGAACGCCTGAAACACGCCCTGGTCGAGGCGCGCCGGGGGGCGCCGTCCGCCGGCGTCGACCTGGCCGCCGTGGCGGTGGGTGACCTGCTGGCTCGACCCGCGGTGACCACCTCCGCCGCGACCTCCATCCGCGCGGCGGCGGAACAGATGAGCCGGGAGAAGGTCTCCGCCCTGCTGGTGGTGGACGACGATGGCCGGCTCATCGGTGTTCTCACCGATCGCGACCTGCGCAACCGCTGCCTGGCCGCCGGCCTCGACCCGAGCGAGCCGGTCGGCACCATCCAGACCACCGAGCCGCGCGCCGTGGAACAATCCGCCTCCGCCCTGGAGGCGCTGATGACCATGACGCGGGACGGCATCCATCACCTGCCGGTGGTGGAAGACCGCCGCCCCCTGGGACTGGTGAGCAGCGGCGACCTGCTGCGCCGGCGCGCCGGCGACGCCCTCTATCTGGTCGGCGACATCCGCCGCGCCGCCGATGTCGACACCCTGGCGCGGGCCGCCCACCGCCTGCGCGAGCTGCAACCGCAGATGGTCGCCACCGGCGCCGATGCCACCCACGTGACCCGGGCGGTGACCGCCGTGGTGGAGGCCCTGACCCGGCGGCTGGTGGAACTGGCCGAGGCCGAGCTGGGCCCGCCACCGGTGGGCTACGCCTGGTTCACCTGCGGCTCGGTGGCGCGCGACGAGGCCACCATGGGCTCGGATCAGGACAACGGCCTGATCCTGCTCGAGGATCCCGGCGAGCACCGGGGCTGGTTCGAGGCCCTGGCCCGGCGCGTCAGCGACGGCCTCGACGCCTGCGG